>CAZCLS010000082.1:0-8991 GCA_964499565.1 uncultured bacterium | reverse complement strand
GCGGTAGAGGAGCGCGGGGAGAGGGTGCCGGGAATGGGAGTATGGCGGGCGGCGTAATCGGGATTCTGAATGCGGTTGATAATCTCACGAGCGGCGGCGATGCCCATAATTTCGGCCGGCTGGGAAATAGAGGTAAGGGCAATGCGCATGGATTCGAGTAAACCCGGCAGCAAAGCGGCCAGGTCATCGAATCCGGCAACGGAAACGTCATGGGGAATAGAGACAGAGAGTTGTTCGAGGACATTGACAACCGCGTATCCCAGGTCATCATTAGCACAGATAAGAGCGGTGGGGGCGGAATCTGAGGGAGCGAGCCAGTTTTTAAGGATTTCAAACAGCTGGAACCGGTCGCCGGGATACACCCGGGTGATATAATCATCAGGGATAGAGACAGACGCTTCAGAAAGGCACTGAATGACACCATTCAGACGTTGGGAGCACCAGAGTGATTCATCGGCCATGAGATAACCGAACTGGCGGTGACCGAGTTGAAGCAGATGGGCTGCGACATCATAGCCGGCGCGGGAATCATCGAGAACGACGGTGGAGACGAAATCGGGACAGGGGACAGGCTGATTAAGAACGGTGACGCAAGGTATATGCAACGAGCGCAGAGCGCTAAGGTTGGCATTGTCGAAGGCTTCATCACGTTTCTGGAAGATGATACAGCCGGATACGGCATTTTTTTCCATCATATCGATATACTGGCGAACGATAGCGGTTTTACCTTCGGAATAGCCGAAGGCGACATCATACTGATCCTGGCGCAGAGATTTTTCGATTGAAGAAATAATAGTCTGATAAAGCAACGAACGCGGGTCGGTACTGAGAATCATAACCGTGCGATTCAATTGAGAAACGATACGGGGGGAGGCGTACCCGAGTTTTAGGGCGCTTTTCAAGACGCGGTCGCGGGTAGCGCGGGCGACGCGGACCTGGTCGGGCGGGGCGTTAAGGATACGGGACGCGGTCGTAACGGAGACGGCGGCGGCGGCGGCGACATCGCACAGGCGCACTTTTTTTGCGGGAGAATGTTTCTGAGCGTGAATCATACGGGTGATATTATAGCGTAAACAGGGAGTAAAAGCAAAAAATCTGAAGAAAGGGTCAGGAGTGCGCAATAATTTTCACAAACGATGGAAATGCGGGGGTAAAAGGGGGGTATAAGTAGGGATAATAACGGCCTGAAACAAAATAAATTTTCACAGAGCGGTGTGTGTATATTTCTATACTACACAATATTACAAATTACTGTTTATAAGCGATAATGCAGATTTCAGCCGTTTTGGACTATGTTTAAAAATGACAATATAAGAAAATATAATGATAATAAAGAAAATATAGAAAAACTATTGACATGGAGTGAGGTAAGGTGTATTATACGTATATAAAGTAGTTCTAATTTCGTTCTGATAATATTCAGGATAAAACTATTGGGAAAATGCGGTATGACCAGCTGAATGGAGCAGGTGATTTTCATGGTTTCTCTCAACTCCGTTCACTGGTCTGCCGTTCCCGAAGGCGATAAACGCTTAAGAAAGTCCGAACCGGGTGTTTTTCAGAATGCTGAAATTAGAGTATACTAGTAGTAGATAGAACTAATGATATAAAGGACAGCAGAGGAGCCGGCAATGCAGAGAAGAGTGAGACAGAAAGGAATTGCCCTGGTGGCAGTACTGGCCATTCTTACGATTCTAGCGATATTGGCAGGCGGGTTCGTTGTATACATGAATTTAGAGAGCGTAACGGGACGGACGACGTTGGCCAGTGTACAATCAGATTTGCTTGTCAATTCAGCTCTTGAGCATATCCAGAGCCAGCTGCGGCAGGATTATTATGAGCAGCCGGCCTGGGATGACGAAACGGAGCCATGGTCGGAACTGTTCAAGGGAGCTGGTTTGGAAAAAGCTGTGCAATGCAATGTTACGGGGATACCCGGGGCAAAGCAATCGCGCTGGATATATGTACATGACGACCGGGATCGGCTGATCGGTCGTTACGCGGTATTAATAGAAGATGAAGCGGGCAAAGTCAATTTGAATGTCGCTACAGCGCTGGATAAAGACCAGCAGGACGAGGGCGTAGGGCCGTTTGAGATCATGCTCAGCGACGGGAAGACGCGGGGATTGCCGATGTCGATGGCATTCGCGCGCAACATACTGAAGTACCGCTACGGGCGGGACGCGCAGCCGGGGCAAAAGGATGTGGACGACAACATGACAGAAGCCAGTTTTGCGGTAGATGAAATTGACAACAACGCCAACGGGATAACAGACGAATTTGATGAAGGTCTGGACGAGCAGCTGGAGTTCAATCCGCGCAAGCCGGTCTGGGACGACCGCAGTTTCGCGACGGTAACGGAAGCTGCGAAGTACTGTTCTCCGGAGAAGCAATTATCGCCGATGTCGGTACGGGTATTAGAGCGATATTCGACAGTATTTTCGCGCAGCCGGGAAGAATATTACGACGAGGAAGACGGTAAGTTACGGAAGCAGGTAAACATCAACATCGGCACGAAGGAGCAGGTGCGCAAGCTGATCAGGCAAGCAAACGAGCAGAACCGGTTTGAGGCCAACTCGAAGTCATTACGGGGACTGGTAGCTAATCTGCTGGATTACCGGGATCAGAACCATGTTTTATCGACGGTAGGGGGAGAATACGGGGTGGAAGCGGTCTGTTTCAACGAGATCATGGCTAATGACGGCAGTTTGATGCTGGAGGGTGAAGGATTCAATCCGGAATGGGCGACCGACAATTCAATCAGGATACGGTTTGTGCATCAGTTTGGCAAGTGGTACAACGCCGGGGGAGACGACTGGCGCAAGGGATTTTCGATCGAGTCGGTTAGTGCGCCCGGGGGTGGTGGAGAGGTAATGATGCTGGGCAAGCGCGAACGGGTACCGCAGACGGCGCGGGTACGGATATCGAAGGAGATGATCCGGCCCTGGCGCGGGGGCGGGCCTGGGGGAGTATATGATGAATTCATGACGATTCTGAAGGAGAACGGCTGGGTACCGGACGTATTCAAAAATTCCTGGCTGAAGGTCTATCAGGGTGCCAACGCGAATCCGCAATACATTTATTATCCGATTCTGGGCAACACAAAAAATTACACATTAACCGTGGGGTGCGACAACACGAAGCCGTACACATACGCGAAATTGAAATACGCGGAAACCAATACAGTCGTAGACAGTTCAATCAAGATCGACACATTATGGCGTGATTATGGAACGACGGTATCGGCGTTTCCGGAGCAGACAGACTTTTTCGGGTACCGCACAAAAATCATCGATGATGTAACGCCGCCGGACGGGTTGTATTACCGGGTGCATTTAGTAATAAACACGTGGGACGGGCGCTTCACGTATCCGAACAACTATCCGTATCAGGACCGTCAGATCGGGGGTTCATATGTATGGAAAGGGTACAGCAGGTTTTTCGATCTGGATGGAGATCCTCGGGTACAATCATCGCAGGAGATCGTGACATTAAAAAAGGAGGATTTGAAAGGCAGCACGATGCAGATTCCGAGCGACCGGGACAGCGTGGACATGCTGCGGTTTGCCTACATGGACGGGAAGGCGGTGCAAGCGCGGGGCGGATTTGTTCCGGTGTTAGTGACCTCGGACCGCAACAGCGGGTATGTGGGTGGATTAGGAACGACGAGTGATTCGAAAGCGCACCGGATCAAGAATGACATTGACATGGTCCAGCTGATGCGGCCGGATATAGTGGAGCTAATAAACATCAGTGACCGGCCGATCAGTTTGCGCAACTGGCGGGTCGTAATCAACACAGGTTCGTATGCCGACCAGGTTGGGATAATAGAGAGCGCGATGGGATTCAACCAGCGGCTCCGGAGCCAGTATGACGATCCGAACCCGGTGATACAGCCCAACGGCTATTTTTATCTGACGAACAACCGTGAAATATTCGACCGCGAATACGGTTCAAGCAAAGAGGGTGATTGGGGAACGGAAAAGGATGAGGAATACCAGTGTTTCGAGCTGCCGGACGAGTTGTGGGGAGTGCGGTATCAGATCACGAAAGTAGGATCACGGTCGATCTCGGTTTCGGGAGCGCAATGGAAGAACGACCAGATGAAGTATGAGATGGTGGAATTTCACAGCAAGGAGAATTCGGAGAAAGTGAACGGGCCGACGGGGCTAAGGGCAATCGTGATAGAGAATACGGCCAACAGCATGACCTTCCAGAACACGTTCTGGAATTTAGCGAGTTGGGGGATCAAGGCGGGGGACGATATAATCATACTGGGAATGCCGCGGGAAGGGGGATTTTTATCGATGACACTGAAAGACCAGTACGGGCAGATCACGGGGCGAACGATAGAATACGGGTCGACGGAAGCGAATGAGATATCGTGGTCGACGGAGAAATTCGATCCGACACATTACACCTGGATAAAGTCGGAAGTACCGACCTTTGGCGGCAAAGAGATAACGGCCAGGAACCATTCCCTGCCGGTTACGACATACAATAAAGCGTATGTGAAGGACAACCCGTTCGCATCGATTGGAGAGATACAGAAAGTGCGCAAAGCATCGGACTGGGAGAACATCGGATTGCGGCGCGGGATGAAAGGGAGCACTGACGAATTAAAGTCGATGGCGCGCTTTTTCACGGTAGCGGGAGTCCGGCTGGATCCGGAAGAGCCGTACAGTCACATTCAGGGCTGGAAACCGGCGGTTGGGGAAGTGCTGGGCGGCAAAGGCGGAAGCATATTCACCAGCGGTTGCGACTGGGAGCCGGGGATATGGGAGAACCAGCGCCTGACGGTTTTGAGCGGGGCGCTGCGGGGCGAGACATTTATCATCACGAGCAGCGGAGAAAATTCACTGACGGTAAATGGATATTCCATTCCGAGCGGCAAATCGCTGCAAGTAAGCCGGGGAGACAAGTTTAGTGTTGGCCCTGCGTACGCGACGGCATTTTATTATACGCGCAAGGAAGGCGAGGAGGGCATCTGGGAATGGAAGAACAAGGGACTGGAGCCGATGCGGTACGGGCTGTATATATTCGGGTTAAACGATTCGATTGATACGACGGAATTTCTGGAAGAGAATTACAATACCGATCTGGAAGTATCGGTATATAATTACGAAACGCGCATGTTCGACCGGATGCCGTTGGAGACCGGAAGCATCAAGGGCACGGGGGTAACGGACCCGTACGACATAATCGGGGCTGTTCAGCGCTTTCAATATGACAAACAGGACGGGATATATTGCGGGCAGATCACACCCGCGCACATATCGCCGGAAGGGGGGGTAAAACTGCAGTTAGTGCCCTTAAACATGCAGCACGAAAAAAACTCGGGATTTGCCTGGTTTGACTATGCCTATCTGGCTCCGGGAGCGGTGAGCGGCAAGATTAACATCAATACAGCCGGCGAGCGTGTATTAACGGCCTTAAACGGTGTAACGCCGGAACTGGCGCGCAACATATACCAGGGTGTTGACAACACGGGAAAAGCTCGATTAAAGCCATATCATAATGTTTCGGACATATTGGATGTGCGGGGGATATCGAGCGCCCATTTTGGGAAAATCTGCAATTGTATAACGGTCCGCAGCGACCAGTTCAGCGTACGGATCGTGGCGGAAACACTTGAGGACAGGAATAATAATGGCGCGTTTGAACCCGGGGAAGGAGACACAGTTACGGCCCATTCCTCGTGCAATGCAATCTTAGATCGATCCGACCTGACAGACGACAATCCTGCTACCGCACTTTTCCGATTAGTGCGGCAGTAAGCCCACCTCAGCGAATCGCGCAATAATAAAACACCTGAAACGAGGAATATAAAAGTGAAAAAATCGTTGCAAAAGCAACTGTGCAGAGTAAAAACAATCAGTATACTAACAGGAATTCTTATGAGCGGATGCATCAACGCGGAGCCAGACGGCAAGACCGCCGATTTCTCAATCATTCCGTATCCCCAGTCCGTTACGCCCGGGGAGGGAAGCATGGAAATAGCGGAACGCGGCAGGATAATCAGTGACAGTCCTGAATTAAAGCCTCTGACAGGCCTGTTAGCCGAAGAGTTGTTCATGGTGTATGGCATCCGGATGAAAACAGGCAGCGGAAAACCTGAAGCGGGAGATATTCTTCTGACACGTTCAACGAACTATACCGGTGAAGCGTATGATATCACGGTTGATTCATACGCGGAAGTGAAAGGCGGCACCTACGGAGCGATAGCAATGGGAACGGTTTCTCTTTTGCAGGCTGTGACAAAAGATAATGGCCGGCTGGCACTACCGAAGATGGAGATAGATGATGAGCCGCAATCGGAGTACAGGGCCGTGATGATTGATGTGGCGCGGAAGTGGCATTCAATAGACACGCTCGAGCAGCTGATTGTGATGTGCAGGGTATATAAAGTCCGGTACATGCAATTACACCTGACGGACGACCAGTCATTTACGTTTCCGTCGACCGCGTATCAAAAACTTGCAACGAAAGGGCGGCACTATACAATAGTAGAATTAAAGGAGCTGGTAAAATTTGCTGATGTGCGGGGAGTAACACTGATACCGGAATTTGACGCGCCGGGGCATACCGGTTCGATGCGCGCGGCGATGCCGGCGTTGTTCGGCAAGCCGGGATTAGGGGTGGTAGACATGGCGAACGAGAAGGTATATGACGCGTTTGAAACGATCATAAGCGAGATGTGCGAGGTGTTTGCATCGTCACCGTATTTTCATATCGGGGCAGATGAGGCCTGGCTGGGGATTTTTGAAAAAGAAGCGGCAACGAAAGAAGCAGTAAAAAAATATGGCTATGACAACGCTCATGACCTGTACATGCATTTCATTGTCAAGATGCATGATTACGCGAAGAAGAACGGAAAACAGACATTGATGTGGGAAAGTTTTCAGGGAACGGGCAGCAGGAAGGTACAGATTCCGAAAGATATCATCGTAATGGCATGGGAAACGATGTACCAGGAACCGCAAAGTCTTCTGGATAACGGGTACACGATTATCAACGTATCCTGGAAGCCGATGTACATCACAGCCGGAGCGCGCTGGAGGCCTGAATATATATATGGCTGGAACCTGTACCGCTGGGAGAACCACTGGGCGTCGGCACCGTCATACTGTCCGATCCAGCTTGAGCCGAATGACAAGGTAATCGGCGGGCAGATGTGCTCGTGGGAGATGAATGAAGAGATGGAAGTGCCCGGGCTGCGTTCGCGCCTGCCCGCGGCGAACGAGCGTTTCTGGACTATAGACCGAACACGGACATATGAAGATTTTCATGACCGCTGGAGACGGACTGACAGAATACTGCAGTGCCTGATCCGGCCAATCTGGATTACAGCGGAGGGATTACAGGAAACTGAGTATCTCGGTTCGATTCGCAATCGCCAGAACTGGTTCGGGGCAACCCTGAAACTGACAATGATGGCAACCATTAAAGGAGCGGAAATACGATATACGCTTGATGGCACAGAACCGACACCGGCATCGCAGAAATATACAAAACCGGTTGAGCTGGAAGAGACGACAATGCTTAAAGCGAAGGTATACATGCCGGACGGAAAACAGGCGGGGCATATACTCTGGACCAGGTATGAACACCGTCCGCTGTCAATAGAAATAGATGGGTTACTGACACATATATACCATCCGGATGAATACAAACCACTGAAAAAATTCGGAGATAAGACAGTAATCACGGTTAATTCCGCTATGAAAGATGGTGAGATCAGATATACACTAAACGGGGGTACGCCGACGAAGGGATCGTCTAAATACAGCGAACCGGTAAATGTTGAAGAGAGCGCTACATTCACAGGGCAGTATTTTGATTCCGAAGGACAGCCGCGGGGAGAAACATTGGTGTATGCGTTGGAAAAAGCCGATTACAGGCCCAGTCTTTCAACGGGCAAACCGGTCAGCACATCATTTGAACGTGGCGAAGCCCGGGGAGGCAAGCAGGTTGTTGACGGATTGGTTGACCGGGACTTATTCTGGGATGGCGGTCGCGCGCCGCAATGGCTGCAGATAGATCTTGAGAAGGCACAGAAGATCAAGCAGGTAGATGTCTGCACGTACTGGGACGGCGGGAGATATTATCAATTTACGGTTGAAGTATCGAAAGACGGCAAAGCATGGAAGGAAGTTGCCGACCGGCGTGCGAACACCGAAACGGCAACTGAAAAGGGATACACCTGCACGTTTGATCCGGTAACGGCCCGGTACGTAAAAGTAACCATGTTGAAGAACAGCGCGAATCCAGGAATGCATTTGACTGAGGTAAGAGTGTTTTGAAGAGATGGAGTAATGGAGTAATGGGTGATACTCGAACTGATAACTGATAACTGACAAAGTAGGAAAAAACAATGAACAGAAAAGTCATACAAGGAGTAATCGGGACCGTATGTTTGATACTTATTTTCAGCATGACGGCAAATGGAGTTATAACGCAGACTGCTGAGAATATTACAAAGAACGGCTGGATGCGGGGTGGGTACGGAACGATTTTATATACGTATGAAAACAAAGGTGGGCAGCCGGAGGAAATGGTCTTGTGGAAAGGGGACTGGTATGCGAATGGCAAGAAGCTTCGCTCATGGACATGGGATGAGACGAAGATCACGGTGCCCGCGGGCGAGACGGCCACGGGACGATTAACCGCCTGGATGCCGCCGGACGTTGCTGATGCGGCAGGGGATACCGATCCGGTTACAAAAGGATACAGTGTATTTGTTACAGGAGGCGCGACCACGGAAGTACCGTTTGAAGTTGCCATACCGGTGGCACGGATAACCGACCCGATGAAAGCGGTAAAAGGAAAATTGACAGGACTGAACCTGCGGGAAAAGAGCTTTAAGGATATCAAGAACACGGAGCGCACGCTTGAGTTCTTAGATAATGCATATGTACAGATGCAGGATTTAACGGGATTTACGCCGTTTGACGGAAAAGTAGTAATGCTGGAAGAATCGCCTGACAATGC
>CAZCLS010000081.1:0-11427 GCA_964499565.1 uncultured bacterium | reverse complement strand
GAAATCCAGCAAGCGGCTGAACGTTCAGCTGATCTGACCCGGCAACTGCTGGCATTCGCCCGCAAGCAGACCGTGGCGCCAAAAGCGCTTGATTTGAACGAGACAATTGAGAGCATGCTCAAGATGATCGAACGGATAATCGGAGAAGATATCTCCCTATCCTGGGTGCCATGTAAGGAACTGTGGCCGATTAAAGTAGACCCGACCCAGCTCGATCAGATCCTGGTCAATCTGTGTGTCAACGCCTGTGATGCCATCACCGGAATAGGCAAAATGACCATAAAAACGGGGAACACCGTGATCGATGAACGGTTCTGCGCGGAGCACACCGATGCAGTGCCCGGAGAGTACGTTCTGTTATCGATCAGCGATGACGGCAGCGGCATAAGTGAAGAAGTCATGAGCCATTTATTCGAGCCTTTTTTCACGACGAAAGAGCCTGGGAAAGGAACGGGACTGGGACTGGCAACGGTATACGGGATCGTGAAACAGAACAACGGATTCATAACGGTATACAGCGAACCAGAGTTGGGAACGACATTCAGAATCCATCTGCCCCGGCATACGGGCAGTGCCGCAAAAAAAGTAAAGGAAGCAAAACCTAAACAACTTTTACACGGGCAAGAGACAATATTGTTAGTGGAGGACGAGCCTGCGATACTGAAATTGACGGTAATGCTTTTGCACAGTCTGAAGTACACAGTACTGAAAGCATCGACACCGTCCGAAGCGTTGCGCCTGGCGCGTGAACATGCAGGCGAGATACAACTTTTGATGACGGATGTTGTGATGCCGGAAATGAACGGGCGGGACTTGGCGGAAAACATGACAATGCTATATCCGCAATTAAAATGCCTGTTTATGTCGGGGTATACACCGAATGCGATCGCCCATCGGGGGGTACTGGAGGAAGGCGTCCATTTCATACAGAAGCCATTCACGACAAAAAAGTTAGCCGCAAAAATAAGGGAAGTACTGGATTGAAGAATGTAGCGACAAAATGACACCGTTGAACTCAATTATGATAATTTAGCGATAGCAAAAGGAAACGAGCATGAAATTACACACACTGTTACTTGCAGGATATGCTGTAGTTTTCGTGCTGATGATCATCATTGCGGGGGTCACGTATCAGAGCATTACTGTGCTGATCAAAAGTGATGCATTAGAAATGCAGGCCCAGGAGACCAAGACGCGGGCGCGGCTGCTCATGAGACTGCAGGTAGACATGGTAGCCGGTGTACGGGGATACGCGCTGACCGGCAATGAAAAATTTCTGATTCCGTACGAAAAGGGACTGTCGGACTTCGATGGAATGCTGAGCGAAATCAAAGAGCTGGCAGGAGATTCCACCCAGGTGTCGCGGATAGTGGATATCGAAGAGACGGCAAAACAACAACAGGCAGCTCTTCAGGAAATAGTCCTGGCTCGACGAAACATCAGCGACAAGGGTGACTTGGGCCCGGTCATCAGCCTCGTTCAAAGAGAGACAGGAGAGGCCACTATGAATTCAATCAGGAACAAGATCGTGAAATTCGTCGATGCTCAAGACCTGATTATAGCACAACGCGGATCGCTTTCAGCGGCCTCCGCGCAGCGCAGTATCTGGATCGTTATCTTAGGATCGTGTATTGCCATCATTCTCGGAATCGCAGCAATGTTCCTGACCACCAGGACGATCCTCAAACAGGTCGGCGGAGAACCACGGGAGATCGCCGGTATCGCCGAACAAATCGCGCACGGCAACCTGCAGGTAGAATTAGAAGGCGACCGGAAATCAGGAACCGGCATACGGGCCGCCATAGGGCAGATGCTCATCATTCTCCGTGAGAATCGAGATAAAACCGAGAAGATTGACTGGCTGAAGACCGGTCTTGCCCGACTTAACGAGGTTATGATTGGCGATTTGGAGATAGATACACTGTCCGCGAAAGTGATATCTGAAATCGCTACGTATCTGGATGCTAAGGTGGGAGCGTTCTACCTGGCCAAAAACAGTGAGGTACCTGTTCTCTCGCTGGTCGGGAGTTATGCTTACACCAAACGCAAAAGTCTTTCGAATGTATTCAAATCGGGTGAGGGACTTGTCGGACAGGCCGCGCTGGAGAAGCAGCAGATACTGCTCAAGAATGTCCCTGAAGATTATGTCAAAGTGACTTCCGGCCTGGGCGAACGGGTGCCCCGGTTCATCTGTGTTACGCCGTTCCAGTACGAGGGGCGCGTGAAGGGAGTGATTGAGATCGGAACCTTAAACGAGATGAGCGAGAGGGAACTCGAGTACCTTGACCTGGCCATGCCGGCTCTGGCTATCGCGGTGCAGACCGCGGAAAGCCGGACAATGCTTGCCAAATCTCTGAATGATTCTCAGCAGCTCTCTGAGGAGCTTCAGGTTCAACAGGAGGAACTCAAGGCGTCTAACGAGGAACTTGAGGATCAAACCAAAAGATTGAAGGAGTCCGAGGAACGACTGAAGCAACAACAAGAAGAGCTTGAGGTTACGAATGAAGAACTGGAAGAGAAGAACGATCTGCTGGAAACGCAGAAACGCGAGGTTGAGCGCGCCCGGAAGGACATCCAGGAGAAGGCCGATGAAGTCGCCTTGGCCAGCAGGTACAAGTCTGAGTTTCTGGCCAACATGTCACATGAACTGCGCACACCCCTGAACAGCCTGCTGCTTCTGGCGCAGGGACTGGAGCAGAACAAGGAAGGCAACCTGACTGCCGACCAGGTCGAGTCAGTGAAAATAATTCACGACGGCGGCAGCGTCCTGTTGAACCTTATCAACGAAATTCTGGACCTGTCCAAGATTGAGGCCAGGAGGATGGACGTGCATCTGGGAGCAGTTATGGTGTATGACCTGGCGGAGGTAGCCCGTGTTTCCTTTCAGCATATGGCTGAGGAGAAGGGGCTTGGTCTGGAGATCGTGGTGCGGGAGGACGCCCCGGTCGAGATAGTCAGCGACCAGAAACGAGTTGAGCAGATCATCAGGAACCTGATATCCAACGCCATCAAGTTTACTGAACGGGGCAGCGTGACTGTTACGTTCGGGCGGCCGGCTCCTGGAACGGTCCTGTCCCGCTCCGGCCTCTCCGCCGGAAATTGCCTGGCAATAGAGGTTGGTGACACCGGGATAGGCATTGCCACGGACCAGCAGAAAATCATTTTCGAGGCCTTTCAACAGGCTGATGGCGGCACAACGAGGAAATACGGCGGCACCGGTTTAGGTCTCTCGATCTCTCGAGAACTCGCGCGCCTGCTTAAGGGAGAAATTCAACTTACGAGTAAGCAGGATGCAGGCTCGACGTTCACACTATATCTTCCGACAGTGCTGAGAGCTGAGCCGGCGATTCTCGTAACCGCCCCGGTCGCTCATAGTTCGAGGACCGGCGCTGGCGTTCCCGGCGTTGGTTCTCCCATAAAGGTTCCCGAGCTTCAGATTGAGGACGACCGGGAGCGTCTGGACAAAGACGACCGGGTGATTTTGGTAATCGAGGACGACCCGAATTTCGCCCGGTTGCTGTACAAGAAGTGCCACGAGAAAGGGTTCAAGTGTCTGGCAACTCCTACGGGAGAGGAAGGATTGGCGTTGGCGGGAACCCATCTGCCTAACGCTATTATCCTCGACCTCCGCCTGCCAGGAAAGGACGGCTGGGATGTGCTGACCGCGCTTAAAGAAGATACCAGTACCCGCCATATCCCCGTGCACATCATCTCAGTCGAGGAAGCCTCGACTAAGGCGCTGTACAAAGGCGCGGTCGGCCATGCGACAAAACCTATAGCCATGGAAGACCTGGAAGAAGCTTTCCGGAAAATCACGCAGGTCTCCAATGGAATACAAAAGCGAGTGCTCGTTGTCGATGATAATCTTGAGATTCGCCGCAGTACTGTCAAGCTTATCGGAGACGGTGACGTCATAGTGGACGAAACAGAGTCGGGAGAACAGGCCTTGCAGGCGCTCCGCACCAACCGCTACGACTGCGTCGTCCTGGACCTCGGATTGCCGGATATGGACGGCAGTGAGTTGCTTGCCCGGCTCGAACGTGAAGGCGTTGCGTTGCCCCCGATTATCATCCACACCGCCCGAGACCTGACCCGCGATGATGAAATGAACCTGCGCGGTCACGCCGACTCGATCGTCATCAAGGACGTTCGTTCTCCGGAACGGTTATTTGACGAGGTGTCACTCTTTCTGCACCGTGTCGTAAGCACGTTGCCCGAAAAGAAACGGCGGATCATCCAGGACCTGCACGACACGGACGCCCTCCTGAAAGACAAGAAGGTACTCATTGTGGACGATGACATGCGCACAATCTTCGCGCTGTCGCGCTTGTTAACCGAGCGGGGTATGAAACCATTGAAAGCGGAAAATGGAGAAAAGGCGCTCCGGATGCTTGGCCAGGAACCGGACGTGGATATCGTGATCATGGACATCATGATGCCCGTAATGGACGGGTATGAAGCGATCGGAAAAATCAGGGCCCAGGAAAGGTTCCGCGCGCTGCCTATTATCGCGTTTACGGCCAAAGCCATGCCGCAGGACCGCGGCAAGTGCCTTGAGGCGGGAGCGAGTGATTATCTGCCTAAACCAGTTGACGCTGAACGGCTGATCTCCATGATGCGCGTCTGGCTGTACCGGTAGACATTGAAAGAGTAAAAAAAAGGAGCATACTATGGGAAGTAGCGAGAATGAACGAATTGAGATCGAACTGCTGCTGGAAGCGATATATCGACGATACGGCTATGATTTTCGTTCGTATGCCCGGGCGTCTATTGAACGGCGGACCAGACAATTCCTGTCGAGTACCGGCTGCACGACTGTGTCTCAGATGATCCCGTTGGTTATGCACGACGAGGAGTTCTTCTCGCGACTGGCGCGCTATTACTCTATTTCAGTAACCGAGATGTTTCGAGACCCGTTCGTCTACCGGTCGGTACGGGAGAATATAATTCCGATCCTCAGAACCTGGCCTCACTTCAAAGTCTGGCATGCCGGATGCGCAACGGGAGAAGAAGTGTACTCCCTGGCGATAGTGCTGAAGGAGGAAAACATCTATGAACGGGCGACAATTTACGCTACCGACTTCAACGACGAGGCGCTTGAGAAGTCCCGCGAGGGAGTATACTCCATAGAGAAAGTGCAGGAAGCCACCAGAAACTACCAGCAGGCGGGAGGCAAGGAGCCTTTCTCGGAATATTACCACGCCAGATATGGCGCGGCAGTCATGGATGGTGCCTTGAAAAAGAGGATCACGTTCTCTCTACACAACCTGGTCTCAGACCATGTGTTTGGCGAGATGCACGTAGTATTCTGCCGGAACGTGCTGATTTATTTCAACCGGGAACTGCAAACCCGGGCGCTGGGCCTTTTCACGGAAAGTTTAGTGCATGGAGGCTTCTTGTGCCTCGGAACAAAAGAAGACTTGCAATTCACGAGTGTGAGCGAGCACTACGACATCGTGGACGCTAAAGCTAAAATTTACAGAAAAAAGGTCACGGCGTGACGCCAGCAAAACAACGATACTCTTTGGCCGGCACACCGTACAGAGCGGTCGTTACCGGCGGCTCCGCCGGCGGGGTCGAAGCGCTCATAGCTATCCTCTCAGCCCTTCCCGTTGATTTCAGTCTGCCGGTCGTCGTCGTCCAGCATCTGCATCAGAGCGATGCCGGAGCGCTCGCCCGACACCTGGCACGCGAAACACGGTTGCGGGTCATCGAGCCCTGTGACAAGGACCCGATCATTCCCGGTTGCGTTTATATTGCTCCGGCAAATTATCACCTGCTGATTGAGCGTGATAGCACGGTAGCCTTGTCCACGGGCGAGAGAATCAACTGGTCGCGACCCTCCATCGATGTGCTCTTCGAGAGCGCTGCCGACGCCTGGAAAGAATCAGTGATTGCGATTATTCTTTCAGGAGCGAATGCCGACGGAGCGAAAGGCGCGCAGGCTATTAAGGCGGCTGGCGGCCTGGTTATCGCTCAGGATCCGACCGAAGCCGTTCACTCGGTTATGCCCCAGGCGGCCATTGATACCGGTGTGGTCGACATGGTACTGCGCGCGGAGAAAATCGGAAGATTATTAGCAGAACTTGGTCTGAGGGAAAAATTGTAATCTATAGTACATTTTCTATGAGGAGCACCGGGGAAAGCACTGAAATGAATGAGAAACAAAAGATTCTGATTGTGGATGACAGAAACGAAAATCTGGCCGCCTTGCGCCAGGTTCTGGCTGATATCGATGCCGAAATTATCGAGGCAACTAACGGCAACCAGGCCCTCGCGGCTACGCTCAACCACAACTTTGCGTTAGCCATACTGGATGTTATGATGCCGGGAATGGGAGGGTTTGAACTTGCTGAACATCTTCGCGGAGACGAAAAAACCCGTACAATCCCTCTTGTTTTCCTGACCGCCAGCGACTTCAATGAACAACAGCAGTTCAAAGGCTATGAGGTGGGCGGGATTGACTACATCTCCAAGCCCTTTGCTCCCCAAGTCGTTCGCAGCAAAGCCAAGCTGTTTCTGGAACTCGACCGCAACAAGCGCGAGTTACAACGGTACCGTGACAATCTTGAGGCCTTGGTTGCTGAAAAAACAGCGGATTTGGCTGAGCGGATCAAGGAAATCACATGCAATTACGCTATTTCAAACCTTGTCTCCGAACCGGTGGAATCAATCAACGAGGCTCTCAAGACCGCCGTCGATCTGATCCCGCAGGGCTGGCACTATCCCGAAAATGCCTGTGCCCGGATATCCTTCAATGATTGCGACTTCTGCACCGCCAATTTCAGGGAAACTGCCTGGAAGCAGTTGGCCGATATCGTGGTGTTTGGGCAGTCTGTCGGAACGGTAGAGGTATGCTACCTGGAGGAAAAAGCTCAATTCAGCCAGGGACCGTTCCTTGAAGAAGAGCGGCTTTTGCTCATCAGCATAGCCAGGCAGCTAGGGGTCATGATTACTCGCGCGCGGATGGTAGAGTGGGATCAGGCTATGCGCGTCGGGTTGGAACTGCTGAACCGTTCCGTTGACCGTGCGGATGCGATTCGTGACATTCTGACTCTGATTAAGAACAGTTTCGACTTTGATTCCGTGGCCATCCGCTTGCACGCCGCTAATGACTTTCCATACGTTGCGACTATGGGGTTTGCTGAAGAGTTCGTGAAGGCTGAAAATTTCTTATGCGAACGCGATGAGAATGGTACGATCTGTATAGATGACGAGGGAAAAGCGGTGTTAGGGTGTATGTGTGGAAACATTCTTCAGGATCGAACCAGCCAACCATTCACGGAATTCACAAAAGCCGGCAGTTTCTGGACGAACAGCACAACTGGCCTGAAGGCTTCCGCGCTGGAAAAAGGAGGTCAATTCGGTGTGCTTACCCGCTGCATCGAAGCGGGATATGAGTCTGTAGCGCTTATACCGCTACGCTCTGGAATCGAGACGGTCGGGCTGCTGCAAATCAATAACCGCCACCGCGATAGATTCTCACTAAAGACAATCAATTTCCTGGAGGGGTTATGCTCGAGCATAGGCATCGCACTCGCCCGCATGGAGTTGGAGGCGCGCTACAAGGCATTGTTTGACAGTTCCGCGCAAGGTATCCTCGTGATCGACGTTGAAATGGATCAAATCAAGTTCGCTAATCCCGGTGTATGCACGATGCTCGGATATACTGAAGAAGAGTTGCTTCAGCTGGGAATGGCAAACATTCTTGCCGCTGAAATGTTTGAGCGTGTTATTGCCGGTGCGGGACTTAAACAATCGCAGGCACAATGCATTGCCTGCACTCGCAGAGACGGAACGAATATATACACAGATATATTGACAGCTCCGGTCGAGATAACCGGACATATCTACACCGGGCTTTTTTTCACTGACGTTACTGAGCGAAAAGAGCTGGAAGATCAGTTGTCTCAAGCCCAGAAGATGGAGTCGGTCGGGCGGCTGGCGGGAGGAGTAGCACACGACTTTAACAACATGTTAACGGTTATTTTCGGACACGCGGAGATAACCCTGGAAAAGTTGAATCCGAACGATCCGCTTTGCGACAACCTGCGGGAAATTCTAAAAGCCACGGAACGCTCCGCCGACCTTACCCGCCAACTGCTGGCCTTTGCCCGGCGGCAGACGGTTGAACCAAAAGTTCTTGACTTGAATACGACTGTTGAAAGCATGCTCAAAATGCTCTCGCGGTTGATAGGAGAGAACATCGATCTGGCCTGGCGGCCCGGAAAAGATATATGGCCGGTCAGAATCGACCCATCCCAGATCGACCAGATTTTAGCCAACCTGTTTGTCAATGCCCGCGATGCCATAAGCGGGCCGGGCATGGTCACTATTGAAACCGAGAATACTATCTTCAATGAAGAATACTGCGCAAAACACGTTGAATTTATCCCGGGAGAGTATGTAATGATCGCGGTAAGCGACACCGGTTCCGGTATTGACAAAAAAATAATCAATGAAATATTCGAACCTTTTTTCACAACGAAGGAGATGGGCAAAGGCACGGGCCTTGGTCTGTCAACGGTCTATGGAATAGTCAAGCAGAACGATGGATTCATTACTGTCTACAGCGAGCCGGGTGAAGGAACAACCTTCAAGATTTACCTGCACCGGCATGCGGGCAAGGCCGAACAGGAGCGGGTAGAAAATACAGACGCTCTGGTTCCGGGAAATAAGGAGACTATCCTGGTAGTTGAGGATGAACCGGCGATTCTAGCGCTGGCGGTTACGGTCCTCGAAAATCTAAACTACACAGTCCTGTCCGCATCGACGCCAGGAGAGGCAATCCGAATGGCAGCGGAATATGAGGGAGTGATACAAGTGCTGATGACGGATGTGGTAATGCCGGAGATGAATGGAAATGATTTAGCCCGGAAATTGTTGTCGTTGTATCCCCACCTCAGAACCTTGTTCATGTCGGGCTACACGGCAAATGCGATCGCTCATCGCGGGGTACTTGATGATGGGATTAACTTCATACAAAAACCGTTCTCGACAAGAGACATAGCAATCAAAATCAGAAAAGTACTGGATTAGAGGAATGCAGTGGTTATATAGCCAATGAATTGAAAAATCAGTTCAGGGAGAAGCGTCACGATGAAGAAAACAAGAAAAACAGCTATAAAAACATTTCCGATAGTAGGTATTGGGGCATCGGCAGGGGGATTGGCGGCCTTTGAAGCCTTTTTTTCCGGTATGCCTGCCGACAAAGATCCCGGTATGGCCTTTGTCCTGGTACAGCATCTGGCGCCGGACCACAAGAGTATCCTTACCGACCTTATCCGGCGCTACACCCGCATGCATGTTTTCGAGGTGGAAGACGGAATGGCAGTGCAACCGAACTGTGCCTATATAATCCCGCCCAACCGAGACATGGCCTTTTTGAATGGGACATTGCACCTGCTGGAGCCGTCCTCTCCGCGCGGGCAGAGGCTGCCGATAGACTTCTTTTTTCGATCGTTAGCAGAGGATCAGCGCGAGCGGGCAATATGCATAGTACTATCCGGCACGGGCAGTGACGGCACGCTGGGTGTGCGAGCCATCAAGGGCGAAGGGGGCATGGCGATGGCCCAGAATCCGGAATCGACGGAATACGACGGCATGCCGCGCAACGCAATCGGGACAGGACTGATAGACTACGAGCTGCCGCCGGCAGAGATGCCGGCGCAACTGATGGCCTATGCAGCGCATGCCTTTGGCAAGCATCCCCGGACCGTAACCATACCAGCGCCCGGGGCAGAGAACGCGATGAATAAAATATTCATACTGCTGCGGGTTCAGACCGGACACGATTTTTCCCTGTATAAAATCAGCACACTCAAACGGCGCATAGAGCGGCGGATGGCTGTTCATCAGATAGAAACGATAGAGAAGTATGTTAAATATCTGCAGCAGAACGCAACGGAAGTCGAGGCGCTCTTTCGGGATTTATTGATTGGAGTAACCAGTTTTTTCCGTGATCCGGAAGTGTTCAAAACAATTGAGGAACAAATAATACCGGAGCTTTTCACGAATAAACCGGCGGGCAGTGTGATCCGGATTTGGACGCCGGGTTGTTCAACGGGGGAAGAGAGTTATTCACTGGCAATTCTGCTGCACGAGCGGATGGAGCAGTTGAAGCAGAACTACCGGATACAGGTATTTGGCACGGACATAGACAAAGAGGCGATAGCAACCGCGAGGGGGGGGATGTATCCGGTGAGTATCGCGTCGGACATAACGAACGAGCGGATCAGCCGGTATTTTACGTTAGAGCCGGAAGCCGGGATATATCGCATAAACAAGAACATCCGAGACATGCTGGTGTTTTCAGAGCAGGATATAATCAAAGACCCGCCCTTTTCAAAGCTGGACATGTTGAGCTGCCGCAATCTCATGATCTATATGAGCGGGGAGTTACAGAAGAAACTGATACCCCTGCTTCACTACGCATTGAATCCGGGCGGATATCTTATACTGGGAACATCCGAGAGCGTGGGTGATGTCAGCGAAAAATTTCTGGCAGTGAACCGCAAGCAGAAAGTGTATCAGCGTCAGAGTGAACCCTACACAAGGTTCCCGGCATCAGCGGGCAGGTTTCTGATGCCGGCGTCATTACCGGACGCCCTTTATCCTGCAGTCAAAGGGAAAAAAGATGTCAGGCAGGCACCGTCTTTACGTGTAATCACGGAACAAGCTATATTAAATCACATTGCCCCCGCCGCGGTGCTGGTAGACAGCCAGGGCGACATACTGTATCTGCACGGACGCACGGGAATGTACTTTGAACCCGCACAGGGCGAAGGAGGCGTGACTAATATACTCAAGATGGCGCGCGAAGGATTGCGGCACGCGTTGACATCGGCTTTGCGCAAAGCCGTTGAAGGTCAGGCGGAAGCGCGGATAACAGGATTGAAGGTCAAAACAAATGGAGGATACACGGCGGTCAATCTGACCGTGAAGCCTGTGGAGGCAGGAACGGCATCAAGCTTGGAAGCGAAAGCATACCTGATACTACTGGATGAAGCAGCGATGGTTGAAACGGGTCAGGAGGCACGGCAAGCAGTAGCTGGACAAGAAGACATTGAAGGACAGATTCGCGAACTCACGCAGGAATTACAGGCCAAGGAAGAATATCTGCAGACATCCAGTGAAGAACTGAGATCGTCGATCGAGGAGTCACAGTCGGTGAATGAGGAGCTGCAGTCAACGAACGAAGAACTGGAGACAGCCAAAGAGGAGTTGCAATCATTGAATGAGGAACTGTCAACCGTCAATGCCGAGTTGCAAAACAAAGTAGCGGATTTATCGCGCGCCAACAATGACATGAATAATCTGCTGTCGGGAACGGGCATAGCGACAATCTTCGTTGATCACGAATTACGTATAGTGCGATTTACACCGACGGCAACAAACATCATCAACCTTATTCAGAGTGACATGGGT
>CAZCLS010000080.1:0-11517 GCA_964499565.1 uncultured bacterium | reverse complement strand
TAACCACTCAGGAATATTGGGACACCCGCTTTTTCAGATATGCAATGATATCCAGTGACTCGTACATCCATTGCACCCGGCCGTCGGGATGGATAATTTTGAGACACGGCACCATATCGATTCCGCCTTCGCGCACGAGTTCTTCGGCATACTGTTCATGCTCCAGGATATGGCGTAATTCCATCTCAAGCTTGAGTTCTTTGAGGGCATCAAGGACCAGGACACAATACGGACAGGTATCGAAATAATACAGGGACATTCGGCTGATATCGGGAAGTTGCTGTGAAGATAAATTCATGATCACATGCTTGTACGGTTAATTGAAGAACTATAAAAGGTATAGTATACACCAAACTGGTATTGTAATGCAAGAATATATGTGTGAAGATGATCTGACAGGTGATATCCTGGTCAGTCCCGCCTTTCATATAAAAACCCCGGCGGTTTTATGCCGCCGGTGAATCAGTTTATCTGGCCCGAGCAGCATCCACACACATATTCCGGGAACTGCGTGACCAGAGCGGGACCAGAATTGATGCGCTGAAGATGCAGATGAAGACGAAAATGACGGCGGGGATGGCAACCCGCTCGTTATAATATTTTACCGCGAGGACGCTTCCCAGGCCGGCGTTTTGCATACCGATTTCGATCGCCAGGGCGCGCTTTTTGAGCAGGTCGAAACGGCAGAAAAAGCCGACCAGATAGCCGCCGGCAAGGCCGAGGAGATTGAGCAGCACGGCCGCGGCGAAAATCCAGGCATTGATTTCCATCAGGTAATTTTTATTAGCGGCAATGACGACGGCGCAGATAAAGACGATGAACGTTGTTGAAATAGCCGGGAATATTTTTTTGATTGGGCGGACCTGATTTTCGAAGAAATGAGTGATGACAAAACCGGCCATGAGCGGCAGGACGATCATTTTACACACACTCCACATCATGTCGAGAAAGGGAACATCAAGAATTTCACGTGCCAGCAGCCAGGTCAGGAACGGAGTCATTACAGGGGCCAGCAGTGTCGAGCAGGTTGTCAGGGAAATGGAATATGCCACATCGGCGCCGGCCAGGTAGCTGAGCGTATTGCTGGCCATAGCGCCCGGAGCGCTGCCGGTGAGGATCAGGCCCAGGGTAAAATCATCATTGAACTGGAACAGGTGAGCGATGCCGAAGGCCAGCAGGGGCATGATAGAGAACTGGGCGGCAACACCGACCGCCACCTGCCAGAAATGCAGGAAAATATGTTTGAAATCGCGCAGATGCAGGGTCATGCCGATCCCGAACATGGTCAACCCGAAAAAGTATTCCATACCGCCTTTCATAGCAAGGAAAACATCTGGAAAAAACCAGGCGGCGAGCCCGCCCAGCAGAACCCATATGGCAAAGAGATTATTGAAAACAGTAACACAGCGGTTCAGCATAACGGCAGCTCTCCTTGAGCACGGTTTAACAGTACAGAAATTATACTTTAAAGTGACATCTTGTTCAAGATGAATTAGATTATTGCTCGTTAACAGGGTATGTGGTATAATTTCAAGCATATATGAGCACGGCCGACCCGGGATCAGGACCGTTCTGCCGGAATAACGAATATAAGAGCCTGATCTAAAGAACACGAGCGTTAACAGATGATTACCGATACGAGTGATACTATCAAAAACACGGCATCGCACACCGCCCATCGCCGGCGGCAGCCGGGCTGGATGCGTTTTGTAATGCCAATTATCGTTGTATTGGTTGGAACGGCCATATCAATTAAAGTGTTCCGTAACGCTCCGCAAGCGAGCAAAGCGCGCCCGACCCGAAGCGCGACAGCGGTCAGGGTCATCACGGTTACACAATCACAGCAGCAGGTTATTCTGGAAGCCATGGGAAGCGTCGTGCCGGCTTGTAAAATCGAGTTGCTGCCGCGCGTAAGCGGGGAAGTGCAGTATATCAATCCACGGCTTATACCCGGGGGGATATTTACGAATGGCGAGGAGCTGCTGCGGATAGACGCGCGCGATTATGAACTGGCGCTGATCCAGCAGCAGGGTGAGTTAGCCAGAATGGAGAAGGATTTCGCGTTGGAACGAGGCGAACAGGCCATGGGGAAATATTACTGGAAACAGATCGAGCAAGACGGCACAAACAGTGAATTACAGAAGACACTGACCTTGCGGCAGCCGCAGTTGAACTATGCCAGGGCCGCGGTCGCCGCGGCCGAAGCGGCGGTGGACAAAGCTAAACTGGAGCTTGAGCGAACCAGAATCCGGGCGCCGTTCAACGCCCTGGTACTTGATGAAAATGTCGATCCGGGAACGCAGGTGTCGCCGTCAAGCAGGCTGGCTACGCTGGCGGGTACGGATGAATACTGGGTTGAGGCGGCCGTGCCGCTGGACCGGTTGAAATGGATGTACCGAACAAACGGCGGCAGCATCAGCGGGACGGTCGCGGAAGTATATTATGCCGACGGCGCGACAAACGCATTTATGTGGCATGGCCGGGTAATACGGCTGCTGGGACAGCTGGGAACTGAAGACCGCATGGCGCGGTTGCTGGTATCGATCAAAGACCCGTTAGGATTGACGGCAGGGCATGGCAGCCGTCCGCCATTGCTGATTAATTCGTATGTGGCTCTGAACATTAAGGGGAAAAAGCTCGGGGGGGTTATCGCCATACCGCGGGTCGCCTTGCGGGAAAATGACACAGTCTGGCTGGCGAGCAACGATGACACCCTGGAAATTCGAACGGTAGACCCGGTCTGGCGTGGAGCAGAGCAGGTGTTGATAGCAACGAAGCTGGAAGCGGGAGAACGTCTTATAATCAGCGACATGGCCACGCCGGTCGCGGGAATGCCGGTTGCGATAGAGCCGTGAGCGAGTTTGAGACACAAACCATAGCGAAAGGGCCGATCGCCTGGATGGCAGGCAATTCGGTGGCAGCCAATCTGCTGATGCTGGTATTCATAATCGGCGGGCTGTTTATAGCGCTGCAGATCAAGCAGGAAGTATTTCCGGAAATCGAGTTGGACCGGGTCGTTGTCAGTGTCGCCTATCCGGGAGCGAGCCCTGAAGAAGTAGAAAAGAGTATCGTGCAGGCAATCGAGGAGCGCGTGCAGGGCATCGATGGCGTGGATGAAGTCACCTCGGTAGCGCGGGAAGGATCCGGAACGGTCAGCATCGAATTGCTGGTTGGGGCGAATGTACAGAAAGCGGGGCAGGATATTCAGAGTGAGGTAGACCGGATAACGACCTTTCCCGAGGACGCGGAAGAGCCGCGGGTAGTGATTGAATCCCGCCGGCGGGATGTGCTGTCTCTGATGATTTACGGAGATGCAAGCGAGAGTGTTTTACGGGAAATAGCCGAACAGGTACGGGACGGCCTGCTGCAGTCGGAAGATATCACACAGGTGGAGCTGGATGGGGTGCGGCCGCGCGAAATCAGCATAGATGTGCCGCGCGCGACATTACGGATATATAATTTGACACTGGAAGCGATCGCGGCAAAAATCCGGCGCGCGGCGATTGAACTGCCGGGCGGGGGAATAAAAACAAAGGGCGGGGAAATACTGCTGCGGGTAAAGGAGCGGCGTGATTTCGGCCGGGAGTTTGAAGCGTTACCGATAATCAGCCGGCCGAACGGGTCGCGGGTATTACTCGGTGATATTGCGACAATCAGGGATGGGTTTGAAGATATTGATCTGTTTGCCTCCTATGACGGCAAACCGGCAGTACAGCTGGAAGTATACCGGGTAGGCGAGCAGACGCCGATTCAGGTGTCAGAAGCCGTGCGCCGCTATATCAGCGATCACAAACACGAAGTGTCGCCGGGCATCCGTATGGCAGTATGGAATGACCGATCGGAGATATACCGGCAACGGATTCAGCTGCTGCTGCACAACGGGTACCTGGGATTGATATTAGTGTTTTTATTACTTGCGGTTTTTCTTGAGACACGGCTGGCGTTCTGGGTGACGATGGGGATACCGACATCATTTCTGGGAGCGTTTTTATTTCTGCCGATGCTGGGGGTTTCGATTAACATGGTATCCCTGTTCGCTTTCATAATCGCACTGGGTATCGTTGTCGATGACGCGATTGTCGTAGGTGAAAACATCTATGAGTATCATCAGCGCGGGGAATCATTCAGTATAGCAGCGGTAAAAGGAACGCGGGATGTGGCCTTGCCGGTCAATTTCAGTATATTAACCAATATCGCCGCGTTCATGCCGTTGTTTTTTATTCCCGGCATGATGGGCAAGATTTTCAAGGTTATCCCGGCAGTCGTGGTGACGGTGTTCAGCATTTCCCTGGTTGAAAGCCTGTTTGTCCTGCCGTCACATCTGGGCCATCAGCGCGACCGGGAGCGTCACGGAATCAGCGGCTGGCTGCATGGAAAACAGAAACGTTTCAGCAACTGGTTTTCAGGCGCGATCCGCCGCTGGTACGGACCGTTTCTCGATGCCGCTTTGCATCACCGCTATTTAAGCGTCGCGATCGGTGTGGGAGTATTGCTGATTACTCTGGCCTACATGGGCAGCGGGCAGATGGGCATGACAATGTTTCCTAAAGTGGAATCAGACGAGGCAGTTGTTACCGCAACGCTGCCGTACGGGTCGGCGGTGGAGTTGACCATTGGCGTCAAAGACCGTCTGGTGAAAGCGGCACAGGAGGTTATCGCACGGCACGGGGGAACAAACATGGCGCGGGGTATTTACGCCGATGTAGGCACACGCGGCGGACATGTAACCCGGGTGCGGGTATTGCTGGCAGCGCCGGAGCAGCGGCCGATCGGGACAACGGCCTTTGTGGCCGAGTGGCGTGCGGCGACGGGAATAATCCCCGGGCTTGAGTCTCTGGCATTTCAATCTGATTTCGGCGGGCCGGGCTCGGGCGCTGCATTGACAATCGAGCTCAGTCACCGGGATATCTCTATGCTGGAACGGGCGGCTGGCGAACTGGCCGAAGCGCTGACGGAATATCCGAATGTAAAAGATATCGATGATGGATTTACGCCGGGCAAACGGCAATATGATTTTACACTATTGCCGGCGGGGCAGAGTTTAGGATTGACGGCAACGGATGTCGCGCGGCAGGTGAGAAGTTCATTTTACGGAATTGAGGCCTTGCGGCAGCAGCGCGGCCGGGATGAAATTAAGGTTATGGTTCGCCTGCCCAAAGAGCAGCGGATATCTGAATACGACCTGGACCAGCTCCTGATCCGCACAACCGGGGGCGGGGAAATACCGCTGCGGGAAACCGTCTCGATCGACCGTGGCCGGGCCTACACCGAGTTGAACCGGCGCAATGGGCGGCGGGTACTATCGGTTACCGCCGACGTCGATCCGCCCAGCCAGGCCGGCACGATTCTGGAAAGCACGGTAGCCGATACGCTGCCGGGTTTAGTCGAACGCTATCCCGGCCTGCAATACAGTTTTGAGGGCAAACAAGCTGATATGAAAGAAAGCATGTCCAGTTTGTGGATCGGGTTTATCCTGGCTATGTTTGTTGTGTATGCCATGCTGGCAATTCCCTTGCGTAGTTATGTTCTGCCGCTGCTTATTATGATCGCTATTCCCTTCGGAATCGTCGGAGCGGTTCTGGGTCATATTCTGATGGGGTACAGCTTGAGCATAATCAGCATGATGGGTATCGTGGCATTGTCGGGCGTGGTCGTTAATGATTCTCTCGTGCTGATAGAATATGCCAACCGGCTGTACAATTCGGGACTCTCATCTCTGGAATCAGTGCACACTTCGGGAGTGCGCCGGTTCCGGCCGATCATGCTGACAACCCTGACAACCTTTGGCGGACTGGCTCCCATGATCTTCGAAACATCGCGGCAGGCGCGGTTCTTGGTGCCGATGGCGATATCACTGGGATTCGGGATTCTGTTCGCCACGTTTATTTCGCTTGTGTTAGTTCCCTGCCTGTTTCTGGTGAGCGAGGATATCCGCTGCCAGCTTGGATTTGAAATTCGCAGACAATCACCGGAAGATATTCATTCCATCGCTGATTGAGAATTATAAACCCAATTCATCGCTGATGCCGCGCATGGCGTTCAGGCTCAGCTCCGCGAATTCGGGCAGAGGTATGCCAATCGTTTCACATTCCAGAATATTCTCTCGGCTGACGGACGCGGCAAACGCTTTTTCCTTCATGCGCTTGGTAATGGATTTAGGTTTGACACTGGCAAGCTTTTTATCGGGATATACCAGGGCAGTGGCGATGATAAGGCCGGTAATGGTTTCGCCGGCGGCCATGGCATGTTGATAGACGGTTTCGCGAGCTACGCCGCAGGCGATTTCATTGTGGCGGCGGATGGCTTCGATGCTTTCCTCGTCCA
The DNA here is from genome assembly GCA_964499565.1 of uncultured bacterium. GTDB lineage: Bacteria > Auribacterota > UBA3054 > UBA3054 > CAZCLS01 > CAZCLS01. The sequence continues at coordinate 5,193 of CAZCLS010000080.1, read as the reverse complement.
TACCCGCCTCGCGCAGGATGGGCACAGCTTCGAGACAATGGACATGAAGGTCGGCATTGGTTTTTTCGACATCGATATCATGCAGAAGGCCGGCGATGCCCCAGGTATCTTCATCGGTATCCAAACGTCGCGCGAGCGAGCGCATGACGGCTTCGGACGCGAGACAATGTTTGATCATGTTTGGATTTTTGATATATGAATGCAGAAGTTCAAGTGCCTTTTCGCGGGGAATGGCTGCCGGCATAACAATCTCCTTTGTAAAATTAAACCAGTAATATCTATCCCATGACCGGGGTCAGCCACCCCGGCTACAGTTGGGAAAGCAGATGAATGCATTCCCACAATTCCGCTTACTACTTCGCCTGGACTTCCCAGGAAAACGAGCCGATCCGGGTGTTGGCGATGGTAATCGTATCGCCCGCGCGCAACGGTCCGACGCCTTCGGGCGTGCCGGTGAAAATAAGGTCACCGGGTTTCAGAGACCAGATTGCGCTGAGTTCCATGATCAGGGTGGGAATACTGAAAATCATGTTCGCGGTATGACCGTTCTGGCGGCGCTGGCCGTTCACATCACAGGTAAAGGAAATATCGGCCAGGTCCATGCTGTCATCAAAGGGGATAAAAGAACCCAGGGGAGCGCTGCCGTCGAACGCCTTGGCTTTTTCCCAGGGCAGGCCTTTCGCTTTTAGAGCGGACTGGACATCGCGCAAGGTTAAATCGAGACCTAAGGACAAGCCTTCCACAAAAACAAGGGCCTCTTCAACCGAGTTGGCGCGGCCTTCGGTACCGATCAGAATAACCAGTTCGGTTTCGAAATGAAGGTCATCGCCATGCGCGGGCGGGAGGATGGGCGCACCGCGCGGAACCAGGCAGGTTGGCGGTTTCATAAACACGACCGGACTTTCCGGCACGAGGTTGCCGAGTTCTTCGGCATGCGCGACATAATTCCGGCCGATGCAGAACAGGCGGCGCGGAATATAGGTTGTATCAAACAGTTCAATTATCATAGTTTCAGGTCCAGGTAACGGTTGACATGCGATTCGATAATAGCGAGACTGTTTTCCCAGAAACTTTTCTGCCGGATATCAATGCCGAAGCGCAGGGCTAAGTCGACCGGATTCGCTTCCCCGGTAGAGGCCAGCAGCTGGTCGTATTCAGGCAGAAACTCATCGCCGCGCTGCTGATAGATAGCATACAGACCGAGCGAGAAGAGATGACCGAAGGCATAAGGGAAGTTATAAAATGAGAGGCCGGGAATATAATAATGGCCTTTCCAGGTCCACATGTATTTATTGAGGTAACGCTGGTCAAGGCCGTCGCCGTATGTCGCCTGCTGGGCGCGCAGCATGATATCGGAGAAGTCGTCGGCAGAAAGTTCGGAGCGGGCGCGGCGTTCGAATACTTCCGCTTCAAACAGGTAGCGCGAAGAAATATCGACAATCACCAGTGACGCGCCGACCAGGATACTTTCCAGAATAGCACGTTCTTCGCCAGGGGAGGAAGTTTGTTTCATCGCGGCGTTGAATACGATCTGCTCATTAAAGATCGAAGCGGTTTCTGCCATGGTCATGGGAGAATGTTTAAGCAGGTATTTTTTTCCGTTCATGCAATAGTTATGGTAGGCATGACCGAGCTCGTGGGCCAGGCAGCCGACCAGTTCGAACGAGCCGTCATAATTGCAGAGAATGCGGGATTCTTCGACAGCGGCGATACCCATGCAGAACGCGCCGCCGCTTTTGCCCGGCCGCGGTTCGGCGTCGATCCAGTTTTTTTCGAATACCATATCAGTAAAGTCAGCCAGACGCGGGGAAAACGTTTTGAACTGTTTCACGATAAACTTCCGGGCATCATCAAATGAGTAGACCGTGTCGCTGGCGCCGACGGGTGCCAGAACGTCCCACCAGGGCAGTTGTTCCTTACCGAGCAGCTGCGCTTTTTTACGCCAGTATTTTCTGAAGATCGGGAATGATTCTTTCATCGCGCCCAGCATGGTTTCGAGTGTTTCACGGTCCATGCGGGCCTGGTCGAGCGTGCGGTGCAGGGGATCTTTGCGACCACGGCGTTTTTCGACAGTCAGCGAGGCGCCCTTAATGCCGTTGAGACAGGCCGCGAGCGGCTCCTCCAGCGAGTGCCATAAGGTCATTTCGGTTTCATACGATTGCCGCCGCAGGGATTCATCGGGAGAGGAAAGATAATTATGGATCATGGTCGCCGGCATATCTTTTGTTTCGCCGTTCACGGTAAAGGGAGCTTTGGCCTGGGAGGTGAGCGTCCGGTGCAGTTTAGCCCAGCCGCGCGCCCCGCTGAGCGACAGTTCCGAGGCCAGGGTTTCTTCTGATTCGCTCATCTGGTAACGGCTCTGCTCGGCACTTTCCCTGACAAAGAACGCGTAGGTCCGGGCGGGAGTATCCAACTGCAGGGCCTGCTCGAGCAGTTCCGGATTTTGCGCCACGACACGCATCCAGCCCATCGCCAGAATGTTCACCTTCTGCATTCGCAATCCTATGATGTCGAGCTCCGACATAATCCGTTTAGCGGTTTTATTGAATGAGTCGGTCGAAACAAAGCTGGAGACATAGGAACCGATCGTGCTCTGAGCCACGGCGGTTTGTTCGACGAGGAGGAGATAACCGCTGAGGGTATCGGCCAGAGCCTGGGGATCCGCGGGAGCGGGAGCGTCAGCATTGATGGTATGCTCCTGAACAAATGATTCCAGTTCAGACAGCAGAGATTTAAGTGATTCAACCGCCTGGTTGAATTGATCTGATTCGAGGCCGGGGAACACCGAGGACACGTCCCAGTGCGGCAGCGGGCCGATTGATTTTTCAGCGGACATGAGTAGACTCCTGATGGTAGAGTGTTAGCGGTAAAAAAACAGACATCTATTATAACGCAATCAGATATTTAACGCAAAATTGACACACTGGCGCGAAAGAAGTATAATTTTACGGTTTAAAAAAGTAAGAGCGTTGAAAGAAATTCTCTATAACACACACGAGAGAAAATCATGAAAAAGATGACGTTTGGAGTTATTGCAGGCAATCGGGGATTTTTCCCGGATAAACTGGCCGAGGAAGGCCGGAACGATATTCTGGTGACCCTGGCCAAAAAGAAATATAACGCGGTATGTTTGACGCCGAAACAAACCAAATTCGGCTCGGTGGAAACATACGAAGATGCCAAAAAATGCGCTGACCTGTTCAAGAAGACCGCCGACAAAATCGACGGCATAATTGTAACGCTGCCTAATTTCGGAGATGAAAAGGGTGTAGCCAACGCGATCCGCATGTCAGGCTTGATGGTGCCGGTGCTGGTGCAGGCCTCGCCGGACGACCAGCAGAACATGATGCTCAAGAACCGGCGCGACTCATTTTGCGGGAAGATTTCGGTATGCAATAATCTGCGGCAATACGGTATACCCTACACCTTGACAACGCTGCATACCGAAGCGGTGGACTCGGAGGAATTTCTGGAAGACCTGGATTATTTCGCGGCGGTGTGCCGGGTAGTCAACGGGGTCGGAACAGCCAGGATCGGCGCTATGGGCGCGCGCCCGGCGGCATTCAACACGGTGCGCTACAGCGAGAAAATACTGGAGGATTTCGGTATAGCGGTTGAAACCATCGACCTGTATGAAGTGTTCGGCGGATGTGACGCGATGACAAACACCAATCCGGCCGTGCAGAAGAAACTGAAGGAGATTTTAGCGTATGTTCCCTGCAAAGGCATTCCAAAAACAGCGTTAATAAAAATGGCGAAGTTCGGCGCGTTTATCGATCAATGGATGAAAGAGAACGACCTGAATGTGACAGCAGTCCAGTGCTGGACGGCAATGGAAAAATATTTCGGCATAACACCCTGTACGGTAATGAGCATGCTGTCCAACAAGCTGATACCGTCGGCCTGTGAAGTTGATATAGGCGGGGCGATCGGCATGTATGCCATGACGCTGGCCTCGGGCACACCGAGCGCGCTGCTGGACTGGAACAACAATGTCGGAGAAGACCCGGATAAATGCGTTTTGTTCCATTGCTCGAATCTGCCCAAAGACGTATTCAAGAATGTGAAGATGGATTACCAGGAAATCATTGCCGGTTCGGTTGGCAAAGCCAACTCATATGGCACCTGTGTTGGCCGCATGAAGGACGGGCCGTTTACCTATACGCGGGTGACGACTGATGACCTGATGGGAGAAATCCGGGCCTATACGGGCGAAGGCATGATGACCAGTGAACCGCTGCAGACATTCGGCGGCTACGGTGTGGCCGATATACCGGGTCTGCAGGACCTGCTGAAATATATCTGCGAGGAAGGCTTTGAACACCATGTGGCTGTCAACTACAGCGAGGTGGCCGATGCGGTTGCGGAAGCATTCAGCAATTACTTCGGCTGGGATGTCTACCTGCACGGATAGTAGAAAAAACTCGGGAACCTGTTAAATTACAAAACCGCGCGGACTGTATATTCGCGTGGTTTTCTTTTAAATATTGACGTGGAAAAGATAATTAAGTAAAATTTTATGGTTCGGGTTAAGCCTATTAGTGAAATAAAGTTTTAGCTTGTTCGTTCAAAAACAGCAAATCGCGTTTATATACAGGAGGATTTTTTGTAAATATTTGGAATAGCATAACAGTTATATCAGGAGATTACCATGAAACAAACTGATGTGCGTTCATTACAGAACGCTGTAAAACTATTTGGCTTGATTCTTCTCAGTTGTGTGTCTCTTCACGCCGTAACGTTCAGCACGAATGCCTGGATTCCTCAAGGTAGTTCTGCCTTTGCCGGTCAGGCGATTGTTGTCGATGGAGCAACCGTGACTATTGACGGCGAGCATGTGTTTGCCAGTGTCTTGATTACCAATAATGGAATAATTACTCATTCGCCCGGCAGCACCGGATTGTGGTTGTCCGTGTCTAACAGCGTGACCATAACGGCTGATTCATCCATTGATGTCAGTAGCCGCGGTATGGTACCGCTGGCGGCAACCACGGGCAGATCGGGCGGCAGCTATGGCGGCCGCGGCGGAGACTACGGCGGAGTATCGTCTCCGACCTATGGAGATATCTACTGGCCGACCACCCTGGGTGCCGGGGGGATTGGCAATGCAACGACGCGCGGCGGCGGCCGGCTGCATATTACCGCCGTGACTCTGGAACTGGATGGCGCCTTGCTGGCCAACGGACAGAACGC
>CAZCLS010000079.1:9296-11598 GCA_964499565.1 uncultured bacterium | reverse complement strand
ATTGGTTGTCATTTGTTTTTCTCCTTTTCAGCGATTGCAACGGGGCCATAGCCGCGGTCCCATACGGCAATTTCACGCTTGTCTACATCAAGCAAACAGAGTTGATCCTTTCCTAGTTGAAAGAGAACCTTATGTTCCGGCAATTGATTGGCCACCCTTATGCTCAGGTTTAGCATGGGATTATCAAAAGCAACAAAAATGAACTCATCTGACTTTTCATCTTCACCTTGCAAACACCAATATTCCCAGTTGAAATGCCATGTGCTCTTTGTGGCAGAACCAATCCGCGGAGCTTCTCCCCAGGTATTGTAAAAATGGGTTTGATAGAATGATTGGTCAGTGCCTGTGATAATGTCTTTAATAATTGGAACACTGTTATCATAATGGTATCGGTCGGGGATTACTGCCACAAGATCCCAGGAATTGGAGGTGTCTTCAGATTCCTGAATACGCAGGAAGTTCAAGTCATTCGTTGAAGCCAAATGTGCAATGAGTTCATGTTCATTTGTTCCTGAACGGCGATAGACGTTACCATCAGTATTGGAAATGAAATAGACACTGACATCAGCAGGCAAGAGAATACGATCCGGTGGAACAATCGAAAAGTCCGCATACAAGCTTTTAAAGCTGATAAACCAGAAGCCGGAGAAGAGAATCAGATAACTGAGTGTCTGAACGAGTAATGATGCCAGGACGCTTCGGCGGAACCAGTGCGACTTTCCGCGGAAGCAGAATGCGACAAAAGGCCACTCAAGCACTAAGGTGCATACGTACGTGATAAATACAAGAATGAGCGTAAGGCGTACAGCATTGTATATGTCTGGTGTATAGATGTAACGAAGCATGCCGACGATAAACATACCGATCCAGGCGGAGAAGTAGTTCGCCAGCACGAGAACGCCCATGCATTTGATTCGTGGCAACCTGAATACTTTTGCTAGCAACCATCCTTCCAGCACACCTATTATGGCGTTACCGATATACAATTGGAATCCAGTTGCCCACAAAATCGGGCTGCCCACATTGGCGCACACCGCGTATGGGGAAAAAATCAGCAGGGTCAGAAATATAATGGTTCTTCTATTCAACTTTTTGTGAGTTGATTGGTTGAAATGATATCTCCTAATTCTGATAATTATATAAAAACCATGTTTCAAGTGTGTTACGATCGTGCATCAGGAACATTAAACTTTCGGGAACATCATTCTCATTTCCAATTGTTTTATAAAACGACCTGTTTCCATTTGTTGGAATCTCTGAAGTCCACTTCACCTTTTTCAGTTCTCTGTTCCCTTGTACAATTTTTTGCATATCGAAAGGCTGAGACTCATGCAGATCGTTGTTGGTGATGATGCTCTGCAGATCATTATTGGCAATTGTTAATTTGACAATCCAGAAATGCGTAAGGAGGCCTTGATAACCCGCGACACGAATATTTTCAGCACTGGCTGGTATTGGCTCTATGACATGCCGTTTGAAGCGGTTGCGTACATCGGTACCAGACCATGCAGATACAAGGCAGTACAAAAATAACAGAAACGATGGTAACAGCAACATTGTTATCAACCACCATCTCTTCAGTTTTTTTCCAAGCAGAAAAAACAGCAGCGGGAAGTATATACTTAAAATGGGCAGTATCAAAAGTAAGGTAACCGGAACACTAAAAAACAATCCCATAACAAATGAATCGCGGGCAAACTCAATTGTGCCGCGTTCAGCTGAAATCATTACCGTCAAACCCGTCGTCGCAATAATGAATGCGAGCAAAAAGAGCAGTAACAGATACGCGCAACTAATCTTTCTTGATGGTTCCACTACTTTTCTTCCTGTTTTTATAGATATTCTTTATACGGCTCAGTTGTCCGCAGTATTTCTCAATTATTATACCAAATCGGTGTACTTGTATTAATTGGATACCCTGCGGCATGCAAGACCGATCGGTCTGATCCGACCGATCACTCCGATACAATGCGTCAGGATGGTTTTTTACCTTTGAAAAAAACAATCAACCAGGGAAGAGAACCACCTAACTGACCAAGCAGCATATCGAGCATTGTATCATTATTATCAAGTTGAATGTAAAACATGAATGAACAAAATTATGGCGGGAGCAAGAAGAGCTGTAAAAAACTGTTTTAAAGAAATTTTATTCATAAGTTGGGTGCATCAAGCTCGTAGGTGTTGGTTATCCTCCAAAGGTACTCACCCAGTTTCCAACCAATTGTGTGATTCCTATGACAACGAGGGCAATCAGAAGGTGCTCGCCCACGATCTTCCAAGGGGCTGCTCCCTGAGCCTTAGC
>CAZCLS010000079.1:6329-9196 GCA_964499565.1 uncultured bacterium | reverse complement strand
CCAGGACCACAACTCTGGAATGTGTGCCGGAATGCAAGCCTACCATCAGACCAAGGGTTGTGATGACGGCCGATGTCAGACCGAACGTGATACCGGTTTGTAAGAAGCCCCGCATGTGTCTATCTCATTGCTCCCAAATAGTTGCATGCAATAGTAATAAAAAAGAATGTTAAATCGTAACATTTTCAGTTTGATAATGCAAATATCATGGAAGAGAAGATGGCAGTGGCAGTATTGTCGAATTCTCGTCAATTCGGTCTCGGCCCGAATTATGACTTGTTCATCAAGCTTGATGGGTTTCTCATTCTCTTCTCCGGTCCAACACTTTGAATAACCGTTTCTTCATTCAGTTTTTCGCTCTGGGGTGTAGTCCCGGACGGCTTCATACAGCTTCTGTTTTTCCTCATCTACACCCCGCCTTTTCATCCACAAGATAGCATCCGCGTTTGATTTTCCTTCGACCCCGATCAGGCATATGGCCGCCGCCGTAGCCCCACGGTTACGACCGCTATCGCAGTGTATGTAAACAGGCTGTAATTATGCGCGGAGAAAGACGGTAGACATTCTTGACTCCCTCAACACGCAGTTTTTCAATTTCGTCGGTCTTCTTTTGATCTTCATTAACGCCACAACCGAAGAACGCCACTGACAGGGCAACTGCCAAATACTTGTATCTCAACATTCTATTCTTCTATTGTACTTGTTGTAAAACGTTTTGCCATATGTAAAGGTGTTGATTCGTTTTCCACCACGCACGTGCATTATTCACCGTTTCCTGGAAGAAACTCCTGGTCAGGCCATGTTCGCCTTGATATTGAGGGAGTCTCTGATCAGGAGCGAATTCTCCCTGTCCTTCACGAATAGGTTTTACCCCGGCGAAGTATCCAATATACGGGGCAAGGGAATAGCCTTTTCCCGTCTTTCCGTCGTCTATGTTGTTTAGCTTGGAGAAGGCATATCTAAGGATACGCGAACGGTTGTTGCCGGTCAGTTTTTCTCTCTGATATGGTGGAGTACAATATTGGAAAACTTGCATACGTTTGTTCTCTGTAGGTTCGGATTCGGCGAAATCCATAGCCAAATCAATGTACCGGTTAGGGTCGGCATGTTCAAACAAAACAGCAATAATATTTTGCCGGAGATCGGCAGGAAGGCTTTCATCCCAAGCCAGCTTATCGAGACGGTCTATGACATTTGTAACAGGAGGGAGGCTGCTATAAGCATCATATTTCCCGGAATGCAGGCAGGTTTTAACAACATTAAGAGCAACGAACCGTCCCTTATCAACAGTAGCATCTTCCACCAGGGCCAGCATTAATCCAAAACGCTTATTCCTTGACGATGCATCGCCGATATGATGCGACCACAGTTGACGGAGTGTAAATACAATTCTTTCACGCTTGTTAAGTCGCTCTTCGGTCCAGGGCTGCTTTGTTAATGGACCTACGCCGGACACATATTCACCGTTTGACACGACACTATACGTCCCAAGCAACGTTGCGAGTTTTGCGGCTATCAGTTCAAAATCAACGTTAGTCAGGTTCTCATAAAGTTCCCCGCGTTTCTCTGGCGAGATATTGGCAGCAACCAACATGTCAAGATTGTTGTAGATACTAGCGCGCAAAAAGGGAAATGTGTCATCGGCTGCATCCGGCTTGTTCTGCTGTTCCTTATGGGTGGGTTTATCTTTTTCCCGGATATCCCCATATTTCCATGATGATATTAGAGGCAGCGGGATAGCACACCATCCAATCATCGTAGAATATTTTTCATACCCTCCCGATGCATTTTCATAAATAACATAGTGATACTGGGGCAGAAGACCAAGCGTACAAATGAAATGGTATGGCTCCCATGAAAGGAAAAAATATTCTTCAACTGCATTATGGTCAAACGTGTGACAAAGGGTAGGTGGAGGAGTATAGTCAGAAAGGTGTTTGGTCTTCGATGTGATGCATCCCGATATAATAAGCATCATCATGATTGAGAATGATGCGTATTTGAATTTCTTTATCATAACGGCACAGTGTTGTTCATCCGGATCGCCATTGATGGTTTGTGTGATCCGGTTCTTCATGAGTTCCTCGCCAACGTTCAGAATACCCGGACCTAAAGGTCGATGCAGTTGTATCGCGCAGTCAACGATAATTGTTCCGAGCGGATTGTCCAGGATATAATGATTTAAATCCGGCAATAAATGATCCTAATTCATCGTGTGCAATGCTTCTGTACTGGTTCAATATCATTATTCAACGTCCTTGATTTCTACTTCAACACCACCGAGCCATTTCGCTAACAGGTTGTAGAACGCGGCGAAAATCACAAAGGAGATGAAACCGATAAGACCCATCCAGATCGGTCCCAGCGTGTAAACGATTCCAATGATTTGTAGCTTTGAGCTGCCGAAGATAACCATCGGAATGCCGATGATAGTTTAAAAACGAATAATCAATCCTAACATTTTCAGTGCGAAAATGCAAATCAGTTGTAGGGAAGATGATCGCTGGAAATAATAGATTTACCGGTTTAGATAGAATTCATTGATGCGGAATCCTGCGGCCATGACAGGCATTGCCGGTGGGTTTTGCACACAAAGCCATACTCAATGCTATAATGAGCATCGTTACATTCCCAGAACTCAACATTATGGTCATTGCATTCAGAAACAGCAAATTGGGGAGTGAATCCTTTGGTAAGTACAACAACCAGGTCAACTGCAGTCCAGCCGGTTTCAACAGCTTTAACCGTTGCGCCCTGGGGAATAGCGGCATGTAATAAAGGTTGTAAATGCGAACAAACTTCGGGTGGTTTCTGATTCATTCAACTGTATTGGGTTCTTGTCGGGTTGTTGGCCGGGAGAGCAGAAG
>CAZCLS010000079.1:4722-6229 GCA_964499565.1 uncultured bacterium | reverse complement strand
TGATTCATTCAACTGTATTGGGTTCTTGTCGGGTTGTTGGCCGGGAGAGCAGAAGTAGAATAATCGTTTTTATTATAAAGGCGATCACCAGGATCGGCATTACAAAAATAAAGAATAAATAGGCAATGATATAGGCGAAGCCCAGGTACTGCTTGGCAACCGGCAGTATGACGGTAGCAGACAAAACAGAAGTGTATTCTCTGCCGCCGGCGATGTGAAGTACAAGAAAAATGATACATATCGCGAAGGCGTATGCCAGGAATGAATGTTTTTGGAGCAGGAGCTGTTTTAACGATTTTAGCATACGATTATCTAGTTTTATGGTTCTTAGATAGACGGCGGCTGTTAATTTCTTTCCACAGGGGGCCTTCGGTCATGGCATAGAGCAGCACGGCGTCACCGACGGTGTTGCCGGCATAATAGGTGAGTTGACCGTTTGAGACGGTGGGGAAGCCCGCGCAGTTCAGCGCTGTAATCAGTTTAACAAAATAGTCGCGGTCGTCAAATGCGGCAGCGGCAAGAATTGCGAGACCGCTGGCACTGACGCTGGCGCCGAGTACTGGGATAACGGGACCTGAATCGACGTCCATGCTGCCTTCCAATCCTTCGGGCCATTCACGGGAATAGCCGAACCCGAGAAAGGAACGGGCCAGGTAGTGATGAGCGAGTTTGTATTGATTTTCAGCCAGGATAGGATCGACGACCTGAAGCATATGGCAGGCCATCCAGATAGTAGAGCCTTCGGGGGTGTAACCGCACGGGAGGGGATTTCCATCAAGGTCGTAGGTAGCGATGAGCAGGCCTGTTTCCTTATCAGTCAGTTTATCCTGAGCAGTATGGACCCAATTAGAAATCAGGACGGAATGGTCAGTACCATCGAGTACATCAGCAATTCTGATGGAGGCCAGGGCCACGGTATTGCAGAACAGCCAGCATTCATCGGGATAGCTTTCGCCTGAAAAGACCGGACTTCTGTTCATATAATCAGTCATAACGGCAACGCGTTCGGCCAGGAGGGGAATATAATCGGTTTTTTCCTGAATGATACGGCGAGTTCCGATCATTAAAGCGATTTCACCATCGACAAAGATGCTGCGCGGTGGATCGAAATGCCAGGAGCCATGGGCATATCCCAGGAGGAAATGGAACTGGCCGTTTTGTTTTTCAAGCAGCAGAGTATGAGCGATGATACAGTCAATAATATCACAGGCCTGGTCGCGCAAAGCGGGGTCGCGCAGAGCCATATTGGCAAGTGAGAGGACAAAGTAGGTTCTGCTCATGAAGTCCCATTCGGGATTGCGTTGCTGCATTTTCGCCAGTGCGTGGTCTCTGAGGACAGGATCTGACCAAAGGGCAAGGTGTCCGGCGGCGAGTTGAGTGGCGACGGTGAAAACGCCTTTTTCGGAACGAAAAGCAGCATAATCCGGTTTGAACACAAGGTGCATACACGGCAGCCAGATGCATATGGCGAGGATAAGTGAAACAAGAGATATCAGGAAAGATTTAA
>CAZCLS010000079.1:0-4622 GCA_964499565.1 uncultured bacterium | reverse complement strand
ACATCACCGAGGCCCATGGCTTCACGTTTAAAATAGAGGGAACCGAGCCAGCGGACCAGGAGGAGCAGGCCGCCGCCGGCGACTAATGCCATGCCGATCTGGCCTAAGGTATACCAGTATTTCATCATGAGCGAAGCAGGAGCGGTAAGACCGGCGGGAACTAATTTCAGTTCGGGATACCACATGCACAGGATGAACCCGACGAGGAAGCCGGTCACGGTAATTTCGAGCGGGATGATAAAGTGGACGGCATCGATCCAGGTCATAGCGATCAGGCAGCAGAGGAGGGTGCAATCCATGAGCCAGGGAACGAGGGCGGATTGAACGAGGGACCAATCCGGGATAACGCCATCCATAAGGGCCGGCACAATCGCATGGAAGCGATAATAAAAGGTGGCGGCGAAGAGGAGCGCGGTCAGCAGTTCGACAATCAGGTACTGGGGGCTGAAGCGGGCGCCGCAGCGTGAGCAGCGCCCGCGCAGGAGACAGTAACTGAGGATGGGAATATTATTATAAAAGGGGATCGGGGCATTACAGGAGAAACAATGAGAAGAGCGGCGCCAGATAGATTTCTCTTCGGGGATGCGCAGAATGATAACATTCAAAAAAGAGCCGAAGCAGGCACCGAGGAAAAAGGCAAAAGGAAGAAAGATAATCATAATGTAAACAAAGGGTAACGGGTTAAATAATTTTATGAACTTCGGCGAGCGATTTCAAGTCAAGCGCCCGCAGCGAAGCGATTTCGTAACAATGGCCGAAGGTATCCCTGAGGATGAGGCAATCATCTGACAGGGAGATAATATTATTATTAGGGTCTTTCATAAGGAAACGGCGGGGGCCGCGGTCAGTATCAACAGTCCAGTATCTATCTCCGGAAATCATGGAGATAGAAATAATTTTTGTGATAACAGGGATGAAATATCGTTTTTCCAGTTCGGATAGAATAATATGAGCGGTGTTGTGGTCAAGATCAGCAAGGGAATGAATCATGAGAATTTCCTTTTTCTTCGAATCAATAATAGAAATTTCCTGACCACGGCCGGTTAAGGGTTTAGCCCAGACAAAAGAAACAGGTTGAGCGGTTTCATCAGAGCCGAACCTGATCAACACCTGGTCTTTTTTGCGTTCAAGCACAAATTCAGGCATATTATTCATTCCAGATCACCGTTTCACTTTTGAGTTTAGTAATTTCTTTCTGAATTCGCACGAGTTTGGCATAGATTCCATCGCAGGCAAGCAACTCTTCATGAGTACCTGTTTCTTTTATACAGCCATCTTCCATAACAACCAGTCTGTCGGCGTTACGGAGCGTAGCGAGGCGATGAGCGATAGCGATCGTAGTACGGCCTTGAATAAGGGTAGCGATGGCCTCTTGAATTGCCTTTTCGGTTTCACTATCAACGGATGACGTAGCTTCATCCAGGATCAGGATAGGCGGATTATGAAGAATTGCGCGGGAAATTGCAATACGTTGACGTTCACCGCCGGAAAGGTCGACGCCGCCGTCACCGATTATCGTATCATAGCCATGTTCTTTAGCGAGAATAAAGTCATGTGCATTAGCGGCTTTAGCAGCGGCAACGACATCATTAAACGAGGCGGAATCGAGACCATAGCGGATATTATCAAAGATACTGGCATTAAACAGGAATATTTCCTGCATAACCATACCGATCTGCCTGCGAAGGTCATTCAGCTTAATGGTATTAATGGGGCAATGATCGATCAGAATTTCACCGGAATCGGGCTCATAGAAATGGCATATAAGCTTAATGAGGGTACTTTTACCGGCGCCGGACTTCCCGACAAGGCCGATCATTTCACCGGGTTTAATATCAAGGGAGATACCCTTCAGAACTTCTTTACCGCGGTCATAGCTGAAGTGAACATTGTCAAATTGGATTGCGCCGGAGATACGCGGCATAGAAATAGCGTCGGGAGGGTCATACCGTTCCGGTTTAGAATCGAGAATGGAAAAGATACGTTCGGCGCCCGCGAACGCCCGGGACATCCAGTTAAAGATCTGGGTAAACCATTGGAGCGGGCCATACAGCAACCATATATAGCCGATAAAAGCGATCAGATCGCTGATGTCGAAATGTGGATCACCGGCGGCAATTCGTTTAGCCGCGAAGTACCAGACGGCAGTAATACCGAGAGTCATAATCCAATACATACCTTCAAAGAAACCGGCAAAGTTCTTTTCAATTTTGACCGCGGTATCAAAAACTTTGTCATTACTTTCGGCAAACACGGATTCCCGGTCTTTTTCACGCGAAAAGGCTTTGATAACTTTGATACCTTTAATTGTTTCATTCAGAATGGAATGCAGGGCACCGAACCCGGTACCTTCTTTATGGAACAGGGGAATCAATCGCTGCCAGAATATCCGGCCACAGCCGATAAGAAAGGGAACGGGAATAAAGACGATCAGGGCAAGTTTGGCATCGATGGAAATAAGAATAGTTGCAATGACAACAAGGGAAATGGCATTAACGAGAAGGTAAGGAACACCGTCAATGATAAAAAACTGCAACTGGGTGGTATCGCGCATAACGCGGCTGACGATCTCACCGGTTTTCCGTTTGTCGAAGAACGACATTTTCATAATCTGGATCACGGAATGAAGTTGATCACGCAGATCGCAGACAACTTTACCACTGAGCCAGGCAGCCAGAACCTGGCCGGAAAAACGAGCAACCAGGCGCACGAAACTAGCAGCAATCATGAGCATGATCAAGAAAAGAAGACGGCTGGTATTATGCGCTTCAATGACATCCTTGACAATAAGTTTCGTTATGTATGGAGTAGCGGTCTGACCGGCAACGGTAAAAACAGTTGTGGCAATCAGAATAGAAGTCATAAACTTATGCGGAGCAAGAAGTTTCAGAAGCCGAATCATTATTTTAAAACGGGGAACACACAAGGGGCACATGGCGCCGCGCTCCGGCAATGGCGCACCGCAGCGAACACAGTGGGAAGCTTCAAGTCCTTCGGATACGGTTGGTTTGTTGCCTTTGCAGAATTCGTTGATGATGCGTGATAATTCAGCGAATTCAGGGACCAGAGTCTTGGAATAATAAATAAGAAATTCTACACCTTCGTCAACTTCAGCAATCAGGCGGCCGCTACCAAACAACTCTTCCACGCTGACCTTTTTGATGTCCGACAAGAGGATCGAGACAGGAGGCGAGAGTTCATCGATGACAACAATCCGGCGATCGGTTGCGATAATGCAGCAGCGGCCGAAGCGCCGCGCGCGTGTCAGGTCGCTTGCCAGAGCGTAAGCCACCGACTCACCCTGTTCAAGAATCTCTTGCAGGATTTCAGTTTCAGATGGTAATAATGGATCATTCAGAATCATACACGGATGATACAACAAGCAGTTAATACTCGGCCGATAGAGATGCAGCAATCAGCCCTTTGGTTCCGGCAAAGCAGTTTTCGCGCCCGAGCCGTCCACGCAGACAAAGGTAATATGAGTAGAAAAGACCGCAATTTCATCAAACGCCCCCGGCTCGCAGCCGAAGACTTTCGTCGTATACGTAACAGAGGTAACGCCTTTTCTAAGGCGATTGGTTGAGAAGCGCAGGATTGACCCGTTTTTCACCTGGGTATGGAACTCGACATTATCCATGCCGACGGTCACTAAGGAGCAGCCGGGGAATTCGCGTGTGGCGCACAACCAGGCATACTCATCCACCCATTGCAGTAATTTACCGCCGAAGAGGAAGCCGTAGTGATTAAGGTGTTCCGATCTGACAAGAGCAAACGTATCCATACAATATTCGATAGTTAGGGTATAACAGACAATCCTGAACTAAGCTCGGTAAATGAGCGGGAACCGGTGTCAGTAATAGTGAAACAGTCTTCCAGGCGCACACCGAATTCACCGGTGAGATAGATACCCGGCTCGTTTGTAAAGCACATGCCTGTCTGGAGGGGGAGGACATTGCCATCCACCAGGTAGGGCCATTCGTGACCGCAGGTACCGATGCCATGACCGAGGCGGTGCATAAAGACGGAGTATCCGTCACCGAACCCGGCTTGTTCAACAATGCGGCGAGCAACGCGGTCGAGATTCTGGCAGGGGACACCCGGTCGTGCGGTGTCGAGGACCGCGAGCTGAGCATCTTTGAGGGTCTGCCAGATTTTCTGTTGAAGGGGTGACGGCGGGCCGAATACGACGGTACGGCTGATATCGCTGACATACTCTTCAACCATACAGCCGCTGTCTGCGAGTATAACATCACCGCGGGCGAGGGTCTGGGGAGAAGAAATCCCGTGGGGCGAAGCGGTGGCCGCCCCGAAAAGAATCAACCCGGCGCCCTTTACACCCAGGTCGGAGTAGACATCTTTAAGCACGTCATTAAATTGAACGTTAGTCATGCCTTCATAAACGAGCGTGAGCACCTTGTTAACGGCAGAGAGGGTACAGGCGTTAGCCTTTTGCATGCGGGCCAATTCCAGGTCGGATTTAATCATCCGGCAGCCCATGGTAACGGGAAGGCTGTTGATGATATCCCAACCGGGGAAGGCCTCTTTAGCAACATCAAGCACCCAGAATGGCGCATCGCAATCCAGGGCGAAACGGTTGATGTTCGAAGTATCATTCTGAACGG
>CAZCLS010000078.1:0-11608 GCA_964499565.1 uncultured bacterium | reverse complement strand
TTTTCGTCGGGTGGCGTGTCCAGCGATAGGCAAATGTTATGATCGCGTTACTCGGAAACTCATCTTCGATCGCTTCGGCTACCCTGTTGACAAACGTCAGCACCGGCGCCATTGCCGTGCCTTCTTTTTCTGACAGCGCTTTGCAGTTTTCACACTGGCAGGCCCAGTCATTGCCATCCATCTGGGATACCGAAAACACTGTCGCTTCAGGATGTTCCCGCATGTCGGTTCTCGTCTGCTCGATTGCCGCCTGTAACGCGCCTTCGCTTGTATAACAAATCTCCCGCGTTACCCGCTCGCCGTTTCGCAACGCGTAATACTCGGGATGCTCGTTAAAATATTTCGCCGGCGGCACCAGATGCAGCGATGAGTGTCCCCTGCCGCCAGGACCGTATTTGACTCCCCCGCCATACTGGGGTGTCAGATGGCCCGACTGGCTGTCGCCGTTCAGCCGGTTGCGCGATGTCCAGGGACCGTCCCAGCAATCTTTTACAAAGTTCGAACGATACTCAAACGCTGGATGCTTCGTTTCATTCAGGGGCTCTATCTCTAACCGGTCATACGTCGGTATCCGGCTGCAGTCGGGCGTAAACCATCTGCATCCCAGGTGATCTTCCAGCAGGTCATATACTCCATACATCGCTCCCCGCACTTCACTACCGGCTATGACAAGCTGATTGCCGGCTGTTTTCAGCGTATATCCTTCGGTTCCCAGTTCGGTAAAATCTATTGCTATTCCGTGCTTCTCAAGATGTGCGTTGTCGCCCAGCACTATCTCATACTCACTCACCCGTTCACTGTCCGGCACGATCGGCAGTTCAGCTCCAGTCATCTGTTTAAGAAACCGCTGTAGTTCTTCAGCGCCTCTGGCGATGCTGAGCGACGCATGTTCAGAGATAACTATCCGGTACCGCGACGTTCCGTTTTCCGCTAACAGCAATGGTGATTGTTGACCCGTTTGACTGTGTTTCATATCAGTTCCCGCACACCCGCTAAGAATTAAAGCGCTCATAAGAAGTATCCATTTCATGTTTATTCCCTTGCTGTTTAGCTTTCACTCATCCATAAAATGTGGCTGCCTGAGATTTCCCCCAATTCACCATGAGCAATCAACACGAGAGCGACGACGAGAACGACGACGAGAACGAGAACGACGACGAGAACGAGAACGATTCACACTTTCGCATCCCGCCTTGCCGGACCAGCCGTGCGTTGCCCGTCCGGCCATCTTCGCTCCGAAGGGCACACAAACAGCGCGCCGCGCTGCGTCACGCTCCTGCAATTCGCGGCATCCACATCGGTTCCTTGCCCATCTCGGCATACAGCAGTTCCAGAGTCAGCCGCTGCTTCAAATCACGGTATTCCGGGTCTTTCCACAGATTGTGAATCTCGCCCGGATCATCCTCTAAATCATACAGTTCACCATATTCACGATTATAATAAACTGTAAGCTTATACCGGTCGGTTACCAGCGTTTTCATGTGAATCGTCGTCGGTTCATGCCGGTTCTCTATCACAACATTCTTTCGTATCGTTTCTTTTTCACCGCGCCATAACGCCGACTGGTCTATTCCGGTCATACCGCGCGGCACCGGTATACCACACATATTGAGCAATGTTTCCGGCAGATCAACAAGCGACTGCAATGCCGCACTCTGCCGGTTGCCCGGAACGGTTCCCGGCATGCTTACAATAAAAGGCACTTTAACCGCGTTTTCATAATGAAACGGCCCCTTGGCCGTTAAACCATGCTGCCCGAAATAATGACCGTGGTCCGTTGTAAACACTATTATCGTGGTATCCAGCTGGTTCAATGCTTCCAGCTTGTCCAGAATTATGCCGATCTGCTTGTCCATTAAACTGACCATGCCGTAATACACCGCTATGTCTTTCGCCAGTTTTGCGCGGTCATGCAGATGACTGTGGCACCCGTGTATCCCCTGCCCGCTTTCCCGCCAGGCAGAATAATCCGGTTTCTCCTGCTGTGTCAACTGCAGTTCAGGCGTGCTGTCGGCATGTTCCCCCGGCACCATTTCCGGTATTGTGATCGTTTCCGGGTCGTACATGCTGGCCCAGGGTTCCGGCACCAGGTAGGGCGGATGCGGATCAAGAAAACTGCTCCACAGAAAAAACGGCTCTTCATTCTTTACATACTCTTCCATAAGCGCGCAGGACCGTTCTGCTATCCATGTGCCGTAATGATATTCTTCCGGTATCAGCCAGGTGTGCTCCTGGCTATCGTTCGTTCCCGTCGGCGGACGGAAATAATCGCGCCAGTTCTGCAATCCTTTCTCTTCCATCCATATCGCGTAATGCTGGCCCACATGCGCTTCGTCCCCGTGATTGCGCGCCAGTTCTATATGCTCGAATCCATAGAACGGTCCGTTGTACTTTCTCCAAAACTCCAGGTCCTGCATAACCGGATACGATTCAAGTGACGGAAACTCTTCAGTGCCTCTCAACGGTTGAAAATGTGCTTTGCCTATCAACGTCGTTCGGTAGCCTGCCTGCTGGAAATCTTCCCCGACGGTGTGCTCAGTCTCCGGAAGTTTTGTTCCCAGCGCCCAGGCGCCGTGCTGGCTTGGATACAATCCGGTTATCATCGATGCCCGCGTGGGTGTGCAGGTTGGATTGACGGTATAGGCCCGTGTAAATACGGTTCCGGAACGCGCCAAGCAGTCAAGGTTCGGTGTTGATACTTCCGGATTCGTTATGCCCAGCGTGTTCCAGTGCTGCTGGTCGCTGGTAATGAGGAGAATGTTGGGTCGTTTCATGGTATCAAACGGTTTAATTATAGTAATTGAACATTCAGTCACGGGCGGCCACACGGGTCCGCCCCTACACATTACTCCACTACTCCACTACTCCATTACTCCAATGTTAGGGAATATAGTAGTATGATTAATAATCGTTTAGACATTCCTGTATGCGCTTCAGACCCTCGTGTATATGCTGTTCGTCTAACGCGTAGCTCAGGCGTATTCTGCGCGGAGCGCCGAACCATTCTCCCAGATATACTATTACCTTATACTTCAAAAATAACCGTGTCAGAAATTCAGGCGGCCGCTCAACTTTCGGTAATACATAAAACGCTCCCTCCGGTTTCCACAATTCCAGGCCTATCTCCTTCAGTCCGTCATACATAACGTCCCGCCGGCGACGCCATATCTTCAGCTGTTCGGCAGCGTAACTCTTCGGTGCCCCCATCGCCCGCAAGGCCATGTCCTGCCCGATCAGATTCGTGTTCATCGAAGTGTGCACCTTCATGTTGATCACCTTGTTCACGAATTCCTGGTCGTTGCTCCATAAATACCCTACCCGCGCCCCGCACATCGCGTATGTCTTTGAAAACGAATTCACCGTGATCACATGCTCCCCGTTGATCAGGTAATTCTCGCGTTCATATATCAGGTCTTTATAGACTTCATCCGAAACCACATAGATACCCAGCTCATGCGTGATCTTTTCTATCTCCTTCAACGTCTCGATCGCTTCGATCCGTCCCGTCGGGTTGGAAGGCGAATTGATCAGCACCGCTTTGCAGCCCGGTATCTTCCGCTTGAAATCGTCTATGTCTATCCGCCCGTTCACTAATTCAGTGTATACCGGCTCCATCCCCGCAAACTTCAGAAAATAGGGATAGGAGTAATAATATGGCTTGGGGAGCAGTACCTTGCCCGGCGCCATCGCACGGAATATCAAATCCAGCGCTTCAGACGCTCCGTTCGTTATCACAAAATTATCCGGTGTGGATGTTGGATACTCATGTGATAACGCCTCGCGCAACGGCAGCTCTCCCTGGATCAATCCGTAGCGCAGGTCTTTCCGTATGTTTATCCCTTCCACCGCTTCCCTCGGCGGCGGCAGGTCCGGCTGCCCCGACCCGAAACTGATTACCCCGCTGCCTTGCTTGCCGATAAAGATTGAAGGTCCCTGTAAATCAAGCTCTTCCCGCATATGTTTGTCCGTTTGTATATTCTAATCTAAAACGTTATACTATTTGAACCAAATTGTAGTAATTATACACAAAATCTCTGATTTTATAAATAGGATTCATTCTGGTTGCCTGTTAATACATTATTGCCGAAGGTTCATTATGAAAAAAATTACCGTGCTCAAAATCCTTAACCTGGTTATTGCTGTTCTTGTCATTACCCAGGTTTCGTCTGCCATACTGAGCGATTCCCTTCCCCGGTTTGTTTTCGAAGTCGTCCATGAAGGTGGAGGATTTGTTCTTGTGGCGGGTATTATTCTGCATGCTATCCTTAATTGGAACTGGATTGCCACAACATACCTAAAAAAAAGGTGATCTTCGGTATCCGCTTTGTTTCTTCCTTTGTAACTATCTATGCTGAGGTGTACCATGGGGTGTATCTTTTTTCTTCTGGCTCTTATTACTCCGCGTTTAGTGCTGTTTTTCATCTGGCTCCTGACTGATTACTTTTCACGCGCCTATGCCACCCTTATCTGGCCCCTGCTGGGCTTCTTTTTCATGCCCTACACGACCCTGGCCTATATGGCGGCCATGCTCAATAACAATCATCAGCTTTCCGGAGGCTGGGTTGTCCTCCTGATCGTGGCAGTCGTTGTCGACCTGGGCCATATTGGCGGCGGACGCCAATTCGCCACCCGCAAACGCTGACCGATAGCCGTGGGCAACGGTCCGATGTCCGATGTCCGATGTCCGTAAGTAGCACCCGACTGTCCTCAGGCGGGTGTCTCACCTGCAAAACGCCCAACATCCGGCCTCACCGAGACCGGCTACAGATAAGCATGCAGATGTTCGGTCTCTTTTGTTCCCATCTTCCCAACCTCTCAGCCTCCCATCTTCAATGGGAAAAAGCCTGCCGCGTTTCCACGGTTATTGTCTGACAGGTCAGACTTGTCCGACCCGTCCGACCCGTCCGACAAACCGACTACCGATTACTGACTGTCGAGTATGGCATTCGATCAAATAAACTGGTACAATATCTCACTGATGAACAACAAATACTTTTTACTTTTCAGGAAGTGACTATGAAGATAAAACAATTGGAATTCGGCGCTCCCCACTGGTGGGAACGAATCGGCATACTGTTCGGTATCGGCGCCATAGCAACCATCACCCGCCAGATTTTCCACGAGTGGCAGCTTGACGGTCCGAGCACTGTGTCTTTAGCGTTCCCGATTGGCTTCTTCTTTATTTACGGTTTCTGGTGCCTGTACGGCCTGCGCTTTTCGCGCCTGGGCATCTGGCTGCCGAACGGTGTCGCCGCCATTCTGCAGGTTGTCTTCACCGCCATAATCATCTACAAAGCCGCCTGATCATCTCTTGCCTTTGCACTCTGTTACTGTTATAATTTCTCATGTAACATGTTAGGACAATCTCTAATGAAAAAAGCTCTCGGAACCGTTTTTCTACTTATTATCATTATCTTCGTTGGCTGGCGGCTGTATGCCGTCATAACCGCCAAAAGCGTTACCCGGCAACGCCCGAATGCTACCGCCGCGGTAGCCGTAGCGGTCAAACCGGTGCGAATAGACGCTATTCGCGATGTGCGCATATTTACCGGAACCGTTCTACCGGAAGAACAATTCGTTCTTGCCCCTAAGGTTGCAGGCCGTCTGGAAAAACTATTTGTCAATATCGGGGACATCGTGCGGAATGGCGACCCGATCGCCGTTCTGGACAACGAAGAATACAGCCAACAGGTCGAGCAGGCCCGGGCGGAACTTGATGTCGCCAAAGCCGTCGCGACCGAAATGCGCAGTTCCCTGGATGTGGCCGAACGGGAATATAACCGTACAAAGGAATTACGCAAAGGCGGGGTTTCCTCCGAATCCGAAATGGACCAGACGGAAGCCCGGTTCTACTCTTCCAAAGCGAAACATCAAGTCGCCCTGGCGCAAATCAAGCAGAAAGACGCTGCCTTGAAAGGCGCTGAAGTCCGTCTCGCCTATACGCGCATATCCGCTGACTGGGATGGTGGGTCAGGCACCCGCGTTGTTGGAGAACGGTTTGTCGATGAAGGCACTATGCTGCGGGCTAATGAACCGATTGTGTCCATTCTCGATATCAATTCCGTGCTGGTTACCTTATTCGTGATAGAACGAGATTATCCGCGCGTAACCGAAGGCCAGACGGCTATCATCAGCACCGATGCCTTTCCTACCCAGTCGTTCAGGGGAACGGTAGTACGCAAGGCCCCGCTCCTGAAAGAAACATCCCGCCAGGCCCGGGTGGAAATTGAAGTGCCCAATCCCGGCTATCTCCTGGCTCCCGGCATGTTTGTGCGCGCCGAAATTCAGTTTACGGTCCGTCAAAAGGCTACCGTAGTGCCCGTGGCTGCGATCGTGCGCAGAGATAATACCAGCGGTCTGTTTATAGCCGACACTACTCTGATGCAGGCCCGTTTCATACCTGTTACGGTCGGCATCGTAAATGGTTCCTCGGCTGAAATTGTTACTCCTCCTCTTGATGGCCAGGTGGTAGTTTTAGGCCAGCACCTGCTCGAAGACGGCAGCGCTATTGTTATCCCCGACGCCGCCCCTGCTGTTCCCAGTCCCGAATCTACCGCCGGAGTACGCTGATGAACCTGGCGCGTTTCTCAGTCAACCGCCCCGTTTTCACTGTGATGGTCACGCTCATTATTATTATTTTGGGCGCCGTCTCTCTTTACCGGATACCGATCGATTTGATGCCGGACGTCACGTTTCCTACCTTGTCTGTCTCAACCACCTACGAGAACGCCAGTCCCCAGGAAATCGAGGAACTCATCACTCGTCCTGTCGAAGAAGCCATGAGCGCGGTGCCCGGAGTCGAGGAAATCACCTCCACCTCGTCCGAGGGAAGCAGTAATGTGCGTATCACGTTTGTCTGGGGTACCGACCTGGACGCCGCCGCTAATGATATTCGTGACCGGCTGGACCGGATCGCCAATCGCCTGCCCGAAGAAGCTGACCGCCCAACACTGCGCAAGTTTGACTTAGCCAGCTTTCCGATCCTGATCCTGGGCGCCTCCAGTAAACTCGATCCGGTTCAAATGCGTAAAATCATAGACGATCAGATCAAGTACCGAATCGAACGCGTTCCCGGCGTGGCGGCCCTGGATGTCTGGGGTGGTCAGGAACGCGAAATTCATGTGCTCCTTAATGCCGATAAAATTAAAGCCCTCGGCATCCCCCTCGACCAGATCACCAGCCGCCTCCGCGCCGCTAATATTACCCTCCCGGCCGGGACGCTTGAAAGCGGTAACTATGAAATGACTATCCGTACGCCAGGCGAATACGTCAGTCTCGACCAGCTGCGTGAAACGACTGTCGCTATCATGGAAGATGTTCCGGTGCGCCTCAAGGAAATAGCTTCTATCAAAGACTCATGGCAGAAAATTACCCGTATCGTGCGAGTCAACGGTGTGCCTGGAGTCTATCTTTCGGTTAATAAACAGTCGGGTAAAAATACGGTCGAAGTTTCTGATATTGTGCTTAAGGAAATTGAACAGATCAATCATGATATTCCCCAGATATCTATAATCCCGATCGTTGATACCTCCGATTACATCAAACGCTCGATTACTAATGTCGGCCGGTCAGCCATGTTCGGTGGAATATACGCCATTCTGGTTCTGCTGCTGTTTCTCAGGAATGTCAGAAGCACCGCTATTATCGCCGTTTCAATCCCTATCTCGATTGTCGCGACATTCATGCTGATCTATTTCGGCGGCTTTACCCTGAATCTCATGACCCTGGGCGGCCTGGCGCTCGGTGTGGGTATGTTAGTGGATAACTCGATCGTCGTGCTTGAAAACATCTATAGGCGGCGTGAAGCCGACCCGAGCCTGGACGGTCCGACCGGCGCGGCTCTCGGGGCTGAGGAAGTTACTACCGCCATTATCGCCAGTACCCTGACTACGCTGGTAGTATTCCTGCCTCTCGTTTTTGTGCGGGGCATGGCCGGGGTCATGTTCCGCCAGTTGGCTTATGTCGTCAGTTTTTCCCTGCTGTGCTCCCTGGGAGTTTCTCTGACTCTCCTGCCGATGTTAGCTTCACGCTTCCTTCATCCTGTTTCCCTGTCTGTTACTTCCAATGAAACCTTAGCTCATAAATTGTTTCGCATCACCGGCGTTTTTTTCGACAACATTGAACGACTCTATAAGCGGCTGTTGCATTTCTCCCTCAATCACCGCATGTTTGTCACGATCCTGGCTCTCATAACCTTCGCGCTCAGCATTGTCCTGATCCCGTTCGTCGGTACCGAACTGATGCCGGCCAGCGATGAAAGTGAAGTGCGTGTCAACGTCGAAATGGAAGTCGGCACAAAACTTTCATTATTAGACCAAACCTTCGGTCCGATCGAGGAAATTGTCAAACAGGAAGTGCCCGAAGCTAAAAGTATTGTAACCAGGCTGGGCGGTTCGAACTGGCGCGCTTCCGGTTCGCATGTCGGGGAAATGCGCATAGCCCTGGTTCCTGTTCAAGAACGGAAACGCTCAAGCGAGGATATCGCCGCGGTTCTCCGCAGTAAACTTGCCGGTATTCCCGGAACGACTATCCGCACCAGAGCCGGCCAAGGATTATTTATTCTGCGCATGGTCAGCGGCAGCTCGGATCAAGTCCAGGTCGAGATTCGCGGCTATAATCTCAAGACCGCTGAAGCCCTGGCGCAACGTGTGTTGAAGATCGTCGAAAACACTGACGGCGTTACCGATGCTAAAATCAGCCTCGATGCCGGGCAGCCGGAACGATTGATTGTGGTTGATCGTTTAAAGGCCGAATCGATGAATGTCAGTGTGTCCCAGGTTGCAAACGCTTTGCAGACAATTCTAGGCGGTACCCGCGCCGGCTATTACCGCGAAGGTGGAGACGAATACACTATCCTGGTTAAACTTGAAGATGCCGAAACAAAATCCATTCAGGATATTCTCGACCTGACGTTGACCAGCGCAACCGGTGAACCGGTCGTTCTCAGAAATATCGTTAAAACTGAATCGCAGGCCGGGCCCGTGCGCATCGAACGCAAAGACCAGGAACGAAGTGTAAATGTGTCCGGTAATATCCTCGGCCGGGATACCGGCTCGATCATAGCAGAAATTAATACAGCTCTGCTCTCCGTTCCCGTTCCGCGCGATTTCACGATCGGCTTCGGCGGCGATTATGAGGAACAGCAGAAGGCTTTTCATGAATTAGGCCTGGGCTTGCTGCTTGCCCTTGTCCTCGTTTATATGGTCATGGCCTGCCAGTATGAATCTCTTCGAGATCCCCTGGTTGTCATGTTCTCCGTTCCCTTAGCCGTTATCGGGGTCGTCCTGATGCTCCTGCTGACGAATACTACCTTCAATGTACAATCATATATCGGCTGTATCATGTTAGGCGGTATTGTCGTCAATAATGCCATCCTGCTGGTCGACCATATCAATCTTCTGCGACGCCGGGACGGCTTGCCGATCCGCGAGGCGATTGAAGAAGCGGGCCGCCGCCGGCTGCGCCCGATCCTGATGACTGCCCTTACCACTATTCTCGGCCTGATTCCCCTGGCCCTCGGCCTGGGTGAAGGCGGTCAAACCCAGGCGCCTCTGGCCCGCGCCGTCATCGGCGGCCTCTCCAGCGCCACACTGATCACCTTAGTCTTTATCCCCGTTGTCTACTCATTCTTCGAGCAAGGGCTGAAACCGTTGCGCTCGAAAGCAACAAACTAAATGACCTGAACCCTGACAACTACGAAAGGGCGACCCCCTGCACTTCGAATCCCAGTGCCTGTGCCCCAACGGCTAACTGGCGATCATGTGTGAGGAAACACAACCCGAATTCACGCTGTTCCCGAATAAGTAGCGCGGACGCTAAATGCAGAGCATCTAACGTTCTAACCACTGTCGAAAACGGTTGCGCGGCACGATACACAACCTGCGAATTCAATGGCACTTCGTGAGTGCAGGAACGATAATGATTCAGATTCTTGACTGCCCGCGATAATTCCTTGTCTGTCATAACTCCGTCCAACCGCATGCGGTCGAATGTCCGCATCGCTTCCAGCCAGAGCAATTCGCTGCTGTAAATGTTCTTCCACGTACCCCAGCCCTTTACCGCTGGTGATTGTCCCAGCAGTTTTCGCAGAACAATTGATGTGTCAAGATATACTGTCATCGATCCGACCGGGTCTTCTCGAGATATTCAAGCGGGTCGCATCCGGACTTCAATGGTGCTGAGCGGATTTTTTTCAGGTGATCAGCTGCATGCCTGGGAGGTTTGATCTCTAATGTTTCACCCTGGCTGTACGGCACTAATTTTGCCACGGGAAGTTTATGCGAAACAACCAGAACTTCCTGCCCGTTGCGCACATCATTCAGGTAGGCGCTGAGTGAACATTTCAAGGTTGCCACATTAACGGTTTTCATGACTATAGTATAGTCATATACTAGTCATATGTCAAGCAATACAAAATCGGACCGATCTGTCCACTCAGTCCGATCCGTCCGATTCCTGCTGTATTCCATGCCACATCCGGCCTCATCCGTCGAAAGCCGGACAGGCCGGGACAGGCTACATTTGAGTTGTCAAGGTTCAGGGTTCGGGATTCAGCAAAATTTGATGCGCTCAATCACGGGCAGATACACGGGTCCTACCCCACTACTCCACTACTATAGCTCACACCCGGCCTCACCGAGACCGGCTACAAACCCATTACTCCACTACTCCATTACTCCAATATCATAGCTCACACCCGGCCTCACCGAGACCGGCTACAAACCCATCACTCCACTACTCCATTACTCCAATATTATAGCTCACACCCGGCCTCGCCGAGACCGGCTACAAACCCATCTCTCCAAATCCTGAACCCTGAACCCTGAACCCTGAACCCTGAACCCTGACAACTCATTTACACGTATATCTCGACAGGCGGTATATATTCGTGCTGCTGCCGTCCGGCGGCAGATTCTCAAGAACAAAAAATCCTTTCTTATCCGCCTGCTCGCATTTCGAGCGGACGTCGTTGTCACCCCAGGTTGTCGCCGCTTCATGATCTTCAGTACCGCCCACGCGTGACACGACGCCTTTATTGTCAATACAGATCGTCACGAATGATTCGACCGGACCGGTATACCCATATACAACATTTTTCGTTGTACAGAGGATAATCTCCGAACCATACCAGACCGCGTCGGTATGTTCCTTTTTAAACTTGACATTCCCGTTTTTATCCAGCCAGACCATTACTAATTTTGATTCCGCTCCCGAGCTGTCATAATAAATAATCGCGCAGCCGCCTTTGCCGTCCGCGGCAATTTGGGGATAGTCGCGCGTGCCGAATACGTTGGGCAATACATAGCTCCATTGGCGTGTGGCGGCATGGCAAACCGATAGTGCCAGCACCAGCATACATCCTGCTATCCATAGTTTTGTTTTCATGGCATTCCTCTGAGTTATGAATAAATGGTCTTTGTTACTCAACTTTCTTATAGTATACCATAGTTCCGTAATGCCAGCGCCGCTACTATCAGCAGTGAAATCAGTGCCGGTTCAGGAATGGTGGCGAGCAATTCCCCGTATAGCACGTCGTTGTGCTGAAGTCTGATATCAAAGTCTTCATAGCGGTGTGCCGCATCCGGGATCCAGATCCGTTCACTCATCG
>CAZCLS010000077.1:4002-11647 GCA_964499565.1 uncultured bacterium | reverse complement strand
CAGCTGTCAACGGGGATGGTACGCAATGTATTCCGGGCGTTACGGCGGATATAATAGGGGGAGGGTGTACGGTAAAATAGTTATAGAAAAACAAACTAAACCATTGAGAAATGGAGTAAATTCGGGGTCGGGGTCGGTATCGGCGTCGGAATCGGTGTGATACTATAGCCTTTATAGTGCATGGTATTTCGATACCGATACCGATACCGACGCCGAAGAAAGACGGAATCGGGAAGCACGGGTTGGAAACTGGATGCAGCTTACCGAATCACCGTTTACCGCTTACGTAATTGGATCTACGCCATTTTGCAACTATTTTACCGTACGCCCTGGGATGCCTGATGGTTTGCAAAAATAGCGTGTGTGTGATAGAATTGCATAAGGAATGCATAGGAGTTTATGAGGCACAAAGAGCGACATTTACTGTTAGGATTCATGTTACTGCTGGGGATAGTACTCAGCAGCGCGGTATTTATAACAATGGCGTATGAATATCGCGAGACGCGGGAAGACATGATCAACCTGGCGCGGCAGGAAGCGCAGACCGTGCTTGACACGGTGGTCCTGGCGATCAAAGCGACGGCGGGCATCCGGATGTATTTACAGGACGCGGGGGTAAGCAATGAAATAATACGGGATATAGTGTATAAATTCGGGACCAGCACGATCCTGCGGGATTTATGGTTTGAGAAGTCGTTTGAGTACCTGGTTTGTCAATGCCAGGACGAGTATGAAATCAGTTTAGGGTTCGGGGTAAACGAATTATCGAGCATAGACACCGATCCGTTTCTTCAGAATGCGTTATCGAACCAGGTATTCGACACGCGGATGATACCGGGAACGCGCTACAACATGGAAGCGGTCCGGCCGTTTATAACGGACAAGAAGCCGTATCTGCTGCGGGTATGCATGCGGCTTGATTCGGTCCAGCGTTTAGAGCGGCAGATGCGGAGTCGATTATTATTACTGGGCAGTGTATTTTTATTTGTGACGTTACTGCTGGTAATGTATATATTCAACATACACAACATCCGATTACTGGCGCGCGAGCGGGATTCAATATCCGAGGAAGTAGTCCAGATACAGCAGCGCATGCGGCAGCAGGAACGGGTATTGGCGATGGGGCGGTTAGCGGCGGGAGTCGCGCATGAAATCCGCAATCCATTGAATGCGATCCAGATACTTGCGCAGCGTCTGCAGCGTGAAATCAAGACGGACGAAGAATCGAAAGAGAAGCTGCAGACCTTCACGGGAGTAATGAAAGACGAGTTAAAGCGGTTGAATGGAATTGTTGAAGAGTTCCTGGAATTCGCTCGCACGAAGCCGCCTTCATTTGAGGAATACGACCCGGTGAAGCTGGTCAAAGATGTCAGTTTTCTGGAAAGCGGAGTAGCCCGGGCGCGGCATGTAACGCTGAAAGAAATAGTCCAGACAGACTGCAAGCAGATACTGCTTGATCCGCAGCAAATAAAGCAGGCATTAGTGAACGTGCTGCAGAACGCGCTTGACGTGACGCCGGAGGAGGGGGAGATTTGCATCCGGGTAATCCAGAAAGATGGCTGGACGGAAATCAGTGTAGAGGACAGCGGCCCGGGGATGACGGAAGAAGAAAGTGAACAGGCATTTGACTTATATTATTCGACCAAACCGCATGGCACGGGGTTGGGATTAGCGATAACGCAGCGGATAATCGAGCAGCACGGGGGTGAAATCGACATAACGTCGAAGAAACCGCATGGAACAAGGATAGCTATACGAATTCCGAACAGGAAGGCAGATGAAAATACTACTGATAGATGACGAGACAACCCAGCGCAATTCGCTGAAAGGGTATCTGGAGCATATCGGGCATATCGTCAGTGAAGCCGACAATGCGGACACGGGGATATCATTACTGGACAAAGAGCATTACGATGTAGTGATAACCGATTTCAGGATGCCGGGCATGAACGGGCTGGAAGTAGTTCAGGCGGTAAAAAAGCATAATCCGCTGATTGAAGTACTACTGGTAACGGCTTTCGGTGACATTGACCTGGCGGTAGAAGCAATGAAAGCGGGCGCGTATGATTTTCTGACGAAGCCGATAGAGCTGGACCAATTGGAGCTGATGTTGCGGAGGATCGACGGATTGCGGATGATAGTGGAAGAAAACCTGCAATTACGGGAAACGCTATCGCAGCGAATAAGCTTCAGTAAGATCGTATCGGCCAGTAATGCGATGGAGAAGGTATTGAACCTGGCAGCGCGGATAGCTGACAGCACCAGCAATGTATTAATCAGGGGGGAAACGGGAGTAGGGAAGGAGCTGGTGGCGCGGGCGATCCATTTTGCGGGACCGCGCAAGGACAAGCCGTTCATAGCGGTAAACTGTTCGGCCTTGAACGAGCATTTGCTGGAGAGCGAATTATTCGGGCATGAAAAAGGGGCGTTTACCGGAGCAGTGAACGGCAGGGCGGGGCGATTTGAGATAGCGTCGGGCGGGACATTATTTTTAGATGAGATTGGAGATTTACCGGGGAGTGTGCAGGTAAAACTGCTTCGTTCGATCCAGGAAAAGACCATAGAACGAGTCGGGAGCAACCAGCCGATCGCAACCGATGTGCGATTGATTACGGCGACACACCGGGATTTAAAAAGCGAGATGATAAACGGACGCTTTCGGGAAGACCTGTATTACCGGCTGAACGTGGTAACGATCTGGGTGCCGCCATTACGCGAACGGCGGGAAGACATCCAGGTACTGGCGGAAAGTTTTCTGCAATTGCACACCAAAGAGCGGCATAAAACGGTAAAAGGATTCACACCGGAATCGATGGATTTACTAATGCAGTATAATTATCCGGGCAACGTGCGGGAACTGGAAAACGCCATAGAGCGGGCGGTATTACTAACGCGCATGGAATATATCGAACCGGGCGATTTACCGGATGCGATCCAATCAGGCGTATATGACCGGCTGGACATACACGGCGAGCAGATAACACTGCCGATCAGCGGAGACCTGTCTGAAATGGTAACCCGGCTGGAAAAAGCAATGGTAATGAACGCGCTCAAAGAGACGAATGGCAATCAGACGAAAGCGGCCGAACTACTGGGAATATCGGAAAAAAGCGTACGGGACCGGCTAAAGAAGTGGAATATAAGCAATACACACCGGTCAGGGCTTGAGGAATAACGACTTTTAAGTCGAACGGCAGCAGAATTACGTAATAAACAACGCAAAAAAGCCACAAGAAAGGCATGCCTGGCACATGGCATAATACCTGCTTTAATTTCATACTGAAACAAAGCAAGGGCAAAGGCCATATTTTACACAATTTAACAATTATGATACGAAAACGCGTGTCGAAACTTCCGGCCGGGGAGAAATGAAAGGACAGAGGCTCTATATATATGGCTGTATCGCCCTGGCATGCACTATCGGTAGTGTTATAGCAGGAGAAGGGCGCCGGGAATTTTTGCCTGCCGGGCGCTGGCCTGACCCGCAGAACAGTTTTACATCCTCGGGGAGGCTGATTGGAACGGAAGCGGGATTGATCCTGCAGCCGGGCAGGGTAGACAATGATATTCCGGCGATACGGATGCTTTTGAGCAACGGGCAGGAATACGGGCAATGGGAACTGCCGATAGATCTGGCGTATTACAACCGGGCCACGCTGGCGGCGGGGACGGCGGATGGCAACACGGTATGTCTGCTGCATAACGGGCGCATGAGTTGGTTTCTGCCGGATGGAGAATACCTGAGGCAGACCGAGCTGAATCCGGGCATAGCGCCGGAAGCTGATATACTGGACATGGGATATGAACCTGACACCGGGCGCATCATCATATGTGAACAGGAACACCCATCAGGGCAGGTACTACTGCATGAATATAATCAGGATGGATCTCAGGTATTGCAGAGTACCGTAAATGTTCCCGTTTCAGCGGATACGGTTTTCATGACAGCGGCAGGGAAAGAACTGCTTATCGGAAGCTGTGCCGGAGACGAAGTACGGTTGCATTACCGGGATGGCACGCCGGTAACGCCGGAAGGGGGCATGGGCATAGATACAGCGGGGAGGCTTCTGGCGCGGATAGAAACGGCACTTGACTATTTAAAGGTGCTGGGACCCGAAGATTTGTATCTGCCGGTGACGGATATTCTTGTCATGTCCAACACATTCTGGCTGAGCACGCCTGATATTTTATATCATTTTGACGATAACGGCAGTCTGATCAGAGCTGTTTTACAGCAAACGCCCGCGGGGGCATATGTCCTGGCGGACCGGTACGCGGGGGAGCTTCCGGGCGGAACGATATACTGCTCATATTCAGCCTGGGGATATGCGGAGCATGATCTTGCGGGAGGATTGCGGTACATGCATTTCTGGCGTGCGTTGATACCGAAGGCGGACGAGGTGTATGATGCCGTAATCGACAGCGGTAGCAACTGGTGGGTATTGCTCAAAGAAGGTTCGGACGGGGATGATATGGCAGTCGATGATTCGGGTGGCATTGCTGTTAAGGTGATGTCGGCGGGGGGAACCGAGCTTGGACATTTCAAAATAGCAGAGATCGAAGCGCCGTTTTCATTTATTCGCAACCAAAGTGGACCCGTCGCGGTAGTGGGGCGCAGGCGGGTGTACTATTTTGACGGGGAACCAGGGGTACAAACGATACAGGAATGGTACCACGGACTGGCAACGGGAGCATACAGTGAAGTTACGGGTGTAGCGGGCTCCAACGGATATATATACCTGGCAGAGCGGGACAGTAGAACGAAAGTCGGATTAAGAAATGTACAGGTATATGATGAACAAGGGACAATGACAGGGGCGCTGCATTTCGAGGCATCATTTCTTGATATAGACTACCAGGGGGGCTTGCGGGCATTACGGATACCGCGGGGATTCGAGACGCGCAAGGTACGCAAATATTCAATAGTACATGTTAATGCCGACAACAGTATATCGGAAGAATCGGCATTAAAAACACCGGAAAGCATTTTTTATCCGATCGCATTCATAACGCATCATTCGGGCATGATAATCATAGCAGACAATCAGGGGTGTGTGCGTTTTGGAGCGCGGGGAGCAGAGGCGGCTGGAACCGAAGAGAAATTCAGCATACAAATAAAACCGAGTAACAGCGGAACAATAATCGAGTACAATCCTGACACGCAAACGCTGATATTCCATGGTGAACCGCTTCAGCGCAAGCCGGCGCTATGGCGCAGGAACAAGTTGATCAAGCTGGGACGAAAGCTGGCGGACAATCCGGAACGGGTCTATCAGAAGGCGGGCATGCTGAAGACATTCAAGAATCCGGTGTTAAAAATAAGCATAACAGATTATCGCGACAATAAGACGCCCCTTACGATAAAGCTGGAATGCGGCGTTAAGAAAATCCGCCTGGACGAAGTGGGTCTGGAGTATATGGCGGCGGAATGGGGGGGGCAGCCGATAGCGTTAGGCCGGGTAGAGTATCACGGGACATGGACGGCGACGCTAACGGCGGCGGAGCTGCGGGAATTCAGGGTAACGGGTGATTGTTCGGGCATCGCAGAGGCGAGTTGCGGAGATATCAACAAGGTTAGCGTAACCGGCAAGACGCGCGACGCGACGGTACGGGCGCGGGACACGATAAAAACGGTAATTTCGGATGGTGTGATGCAGAATGTGCTGCTCAGGTCGGGAATAAGTCCTTTTGGCTTTTCGGGCAACAGCGGGGATATACAAACGATAGTTACCAAAACATATTACGAGGATTGCGCGTTCATAGCATGCGCGGACGAGGGAAAGACGCCGGGCTGGAGCGGGCGTGAGAACACAGACGGGGAGACGTACCGGGGTTCGATACGAACGCTGTCGTCATTAGCCCAGGAAGAAGAAGAGCATGTACTTTTGAGAGGGGAGAGCAGCGTGGAGCAGGCGAGTCTGTCGCGCGCGGGCAAAGCGAAGGAGTGCACGATCGTGACGCAGCGCGCGGTAAGACGGATGCTGGTAGAGCTGGAAGATTCGACATATATTATAAACGGACAGAGGCAATAACACACAGAGGCGGGAAATGAGCATGACGATATTTACGATAGCAATCGGTACATTTTTAGTATTAATGATAGTATACTGGATAAAGACCCATGCAGCCTGATATTGCAATGAGACCAGAAATAAGGTACAATGGGAAAGCAGATAAACACAGGAAGAGCCGAAACACTATGAAACGCGCAATGAACTATGTGTATGTATGGTGTATGTTCGTATTGATCTGCGGAGTACTTTCAGCCACGCAGACGTATCGGGAAGGGAAAGTATACCAGACCCGTTCGAGCATACCGGAACCGGCGGTAGAGCCGGCAATCCTGCGGTCAAGCAGTGAAGATAAAATAGTCGTAAATGAAAATCCGGAGGCGCGGGCAAAACCGGTAGAAGACAAGACGAATGATCGCAAGACCGCGGCGGAACGGGTACGGCGCACGGTAAAGACTGAAGAGGAAAACAGCGTGGAGAAGCAGAACACGCTGACAAGCCGCAAGAATCTTCGTTCTACGCGGAGTTCAGCCAGCCGCGTTAAAGGAGAGCGGCGGGATAAAATCGATTTTGTTGACAATGACAACGACGGGTATGATGACCGCAAGAATGTTAACGACCTGTAAGACGTCATGGTTGGTAGTGTTGTGGAGTGTCGCAGTTCTTGCTGCGGATGCGAGTGCCGGCAAGGAACCGGAGACTTACGCTCTTCTGAAAGGCAACATCCAGGCCTCGGCAATAGGGGCAACACGCGTTTATATCATACAGAGCAACATACTTTTCAAAAGTGAAATCGGCGACAAGAACTATCAGTTGGTAACACCCTTTCCCCTCCGAAAAGCAGATGAGCAGATTCGTTCATTCCGGGTTGCGTTACGCAATCCGTTTGCTTTGTATCTGCTGACGGACAAATACTTGTATATCAGCAAGGACGCGGGGGTATCCTGGACGGCTCGATTGCTCGTGCGGGAAAAGCGGGAGTACAATGACCTGTCTATTTATCCTGATGACGAAAACAAACTGCTGCTGGGAACATCGGACGGAGCGTGGCTGTCGTTAGATTCGGGAACGACCTTCCAGCGCTTTTTTCTGCGGGTTCAGCCAGAGGAGAATGATGTTACCGCGGTCGCGTATGATGAGCGGAAAGATTGTGTATATATCGCCACGCGGGGCGGCATGTTTATCAGTGCCGATGAGGGTAAGACATTTTACAAAGTGATGGATCTGCCGGGACCGTACGTGAGTCATGTAGCGGTATCGCCAGTACAGCGCGGGGCGGCATTGTTTATAGCGGGGGGCCGGGCATTTTACAGTGATTCTCGCATGAAGCGTTATGTTCTGTTGAGCTCAATATATGATTTCAGCGAATGTCTGCAAGTATCGATCGCTGACAACGGCAGTGATATTGTATGGAGTTATCCCGGGGGAGTATTATGGGGCAAAGACTGGATTTCGGATATGCCGCAGTTGAAGCAGTCAACGCAGCAGACGCCCGTGGTACAATTGGCAACAAACCGCGTTCAGGAGACAGCCGAGGTATCGATAACCGCCGCCGAGCAGGCCCGCATACTAGAATTAGAGCGGCGCAAGGTACTGGAAGCGAAATACAAGCGGGTAATGGCTGAAATCCAGAC
>CAZCLS010000077.1:0-3902 GCA_964499565.1 uncultured bacterium | reverse complement strand
TATCAAAAAAAGAGAAAAACAGGTATAATAAAAGCACATATTGAGAAAAGCCTCGTAGCGTTACGAGAATAAAATTTACTAGAACGGCTGCTTGAAGCACGCTGCTCATGTAGTGAAAATGAAGGGAGAAGATGATAATGGCCACACCGCAGATAACCATATTCCAAATATATCCGAGGCTGCCTGAACGCCTGGCGCCGCTGGTAGATATCGCCTACAACCTGCAATGGGTCTGGAACCAGGAAACGCTGGCGTTGTTTCGGCGCATGGACCTTGACTTGTGGGAATCGACCCGGCACAATCCGGTATTAATATTGGGAACGATAGCACAAGAGCGGCTTGAAGCGCTGGCCAGGGATGACAGTTTTCTGGCGCACATGGACCGGGTGCTTGAGTATCTGATGTTGTATGAGACGGAAAAGTGCTGGTACGAGAACAAATTCGGCCGGGAGAAAGTACCGTATATCGCGTATTTTTCGATGGAGTACGGCATAACGGAATGCATCACGACCTACTCCGGGGGTTTGGGAGTATTATCAGGCGACCATTTAAAATCGACCAGTGATCTGGGAGTACCGCTAGTGGGGGTCGGATTAGCGTATCAGCAGGGATATTTCCGGCAATATTTGAATCTTGACGGCTGGCAGCAGGAGATGTATCCGGACAATGATTTTTACAACATGCCGATGCGACTGGTACATGACGACAAGGGGCAGCCGATAGTAATCAGTATCGCGTTACCGCAGCGGGCAGTACAGGCGGTGATCTGGCGGATACAGATTGGGCGGACGTGCTTGTATTTACTGGACACGAACATACCGCAGAATTCAGTTCAGGACCGCGAAATAACGCATCAATTATACGGGGGGGACGTGGAGCTGCGGATCCAGCAGGAAATACTGCTGGGCATAGGCGGAATTCGCGCGCTGAAAGCGATGGGCATAAGTCCGGACGTATGTCACATGAATGAAGGGCATTCGGCCTTTCTGGCATTGGAGCGGATTCGGATGGCGATGGAGGAATCGGGCTGCACGTTCAGTGAGGCACTGGCGTCAACGAGTGCGGGGAATGTATTTACGACCCACACGCCGGTAGCGGCGGGGATTGACATATTCGACCAGAAACTGGTAGAAAAGTATTTCAACGACTATATCGGTTCGATGAAGATCACGATAAAAGATTTAATGAAGCTGGGATGTGCGGAAAGCGACCGAAACAAAACCAGTTTTAACATGGCCTTATGCGCGATACACACGTCAAACCACATCAATGGCGTCAGCAAGCTTCACGCCCGGGTAGCGCGGGAGATGTGGAATTATGACTGGCCGGAAGTACCGCGCGACGAGGTGCCGATTTCGCATATAACCAACGGCATTCATGTCCACACATGGGTATCGCGGGACATATCGGATTTGTTCAAGCGTTATTTGGGGATGGAATGGGAACGGGAAGTAGCCAATCCGGAAGCCTGGAAACGGATCGATGAAATACCAGACGCGGAATTATGGATGACGCATGAACGGCGCAGGGAACGCCTGGTTGGATTCGCGCGGACGCGGCTGATGGAGCAGCTCAAGAGGCGCGGAGCGCTGCCGGCCGATGTGGAGCGGGCACGGGAAGTACTGCTGCCATCGGCGCTGACGTTAGGATTCGCGCGGCGATTCGCGACATATAAACGATCGACGCTGTTATTGAAGAACAAAGAACGTTTGGTGCGCATGTTATCCAGCGAAAAGCAGCCGATCCAGATACTTTTCGCTGGCAAAGCGCATCCGCATGATGAAGGTGGCAAACAGCTCATACGCGAAATAGTACATTTTGCCCAGCAAAATAATGTGGATCACCGCCTGGTATTTCTTGAGGATTATGATATCAACCTGGCCCGCTACCTGGTGCAGGGC
Source organism: uncultured bacterium (assembly GCA_964499565.1). Taxonomy (GTDB): domain Bacteria; phylum Auribacterota; class UBA3054; order UBA3054; family CAZCLS01; genus CAZCLS01. The sequence continues at coordinate 2,001 of CAZCLS010000077.1, read as the reverse complement.
GTGGATGTCTGGGTAAACACACCCCGCCGCCCGCTCGAAGCGAGCGGAACCAGCGGTATGAAAGTCGTTGCAAACGGCGGTTTGAATCTGAGCATCCAGGATGGTTGGTGGGACGAAGCATATAATGCGGCCGTAGGCTGGGCGATCGGATATGGTGAGGAATATCAGGATATAGAATTGCAGGACAAGATCGAATCGGATGAATTGTACGACATATTAGAGCGTGAGATCATACCGGCATTCTACCAGCGCAGTTCCGATATGTTGCCGCGCGAATGGATTCGGATGATGAAAGCATCCATCAGGCAACTGTGCCCGATATTTAACACTGACCGCATGGTCCAGGAATATGCCGGTAATTTTTATGTGCCGGCCCGGACGCAATATGAACAGTTGAAAGCAAACAACTATGAGCGGGGCACGGCGTTAGCACACTGGCGCGACCGGTTGAAAGCCAAATGGAACCAGATTACCATCAAAACAATTGAAGCGAATGGTCATCAAAAATGGTTTGTGGGCGAGAATCTTCCGGTAACCGTTACGGTCCAGCTTGGAGAACTCAGTTGCGATGATGTGTCCGTCGAATTGTATGTCGGGCAGATCAATCCGGAGTATCAGATAGACAATGGTACGGCATTGCCGATGACGAGCACCGGCAAGGGCGAAAATGGTGAAGCGGTCTATAAAGGCGAGATACCCTGTTCAATGAGCGGACGACACGGATTCGCGGTGCGGGTATTGCCCCGGCACGAAGATTTGACTGATCCGTATTCTCTCAAACTGATCTGCTGGAAATAAAAAACCACCGGAGAAGAGTAATGAAAACAATTGCCGGAATGATAAGCATCTGCCTTATCGCGGCTGGAATCACAGGGTGTTACCGGGGTACACCGGCTGCCAATGCTGAGCAGCACGTCAATCCGCAAAAGCTGCCTGCTCCGGCGGTACTGACCGTCACACAGGTTGTAGCGATAGTCAGAACCAATACAATCCAGCGGGTAGAAACAAACACCGTTCTGGTAACTGCCACAAATACCGTTATGCTGATTGTGACGAATACGGTAACCGGCGCGCAAGCGGCAGTTGCGGACGACCCGCCTCCATTGATAACGTTCGATCCGCTGGATAAAGTAATCACGGATATTATTCCCTTGCGAACGATATCGTATGATATCGTGGAAACGCATTGCCGGCCGCTGCTTTCCGAAGACGGCACGATGACCTACCTGGGTTCACGCAACGGCGTGTTGATTCGCGACACGAAGCGGGTAGTGCAGGAGATTACGGAGATCATCCGGCAGATCGACGCTCCGGCGGTAAACATCAGAATCGACGTCAGTTTCGCGCGCACATCGCAGCGCAACCAGACGGGCGCGGGATTGAATATTGATTATGGTGATGGAAACAACGGGCTGCTGGTTGTCAAAAACGGGAAGGTTGTGACACCGGAAAAAATAACGGTGAGTGGAACCGCCCGCAATGAAAATGTGACCCGCAACACGATGCAGTTTCTGGTAGTCAAGAGCGGGTCGGCCGCCTCGTTATGGGTTGGCAAGGAGATACCCGATCCGAGCTGGCTGAACAACTACCGATTTGTACCGACAACGATACTATACGGCCGGCGGCGGACGGTGATCATTCCCGGATCAGACCCGGATTTCGTGTGGCGCAATGTAGGCGCCTCATTGAAAATCATGCCGCGCCTGATGGACAACGGGTTGATCGACGTGGAACTGTATCCGGAGGTTTCATATGTTGACGGCGAAGGCCGTAAACAGGCGGTAAAAGTTGAGAGTGTGTCGACCAGTCTGACCATGCGGGACGGGCAGACCTTGAATCTGGGCGGTGTTATCAACGAGCACAAAGATTTTTATGCCAACCTGTTCGGCCCGGAATTCATGTATGATAATGCTTCGAGCATCCTGGACATGAATGTGACAGCGCGGGTGCTGAAGCCTTGACATATCTGTTGCGGTATGCTATATTTTATATACGCAGTGT
>CAZCLS010000076.1:5558-11767 GCA_964499565.1 uncultured bacterium | reverse complement strand
GCACCAATTGATCGATGTGGGCTTGACCCGCAGAATCCAGAACAGCGCGTTGGATTTCCTGGTAGTAGCGGCGATAGCCACTATCAGTCTGAAAGTTATAGCAACGGGAATAATACCGCTGGTAATTTTAGTGTGCGCGGGAATTCTCTGGAATATTTTCTGTGTAGTGTATCTGGCGCGGCGCGTATTTAAAAACGCCTGGTTTGAGCGGGCGATCGCGGAAATGGGTCAATCGATGGGTGTGACCGCGACGGGCTTGCTGTTATTACGGGTCGTGGACCCTGATTACGAGACACCGGCGGCGGACGCGTTTGCCTGCAAACAATTGCTGCATGAGCCGTTCATGGGCGGGGGACTATGGACGGGAATGGCGATACCATTGTTAGCGGCTATAGGCGGGATGCCGGTATTTTTGATTGCGGCCGGCATGGTTGTGTTTTGGTTAGTGATAATATTTGTGCCGCGCAGGTTGCGTGGGAAGGGGTAGATTTCAGTTGTCAGGGTTCAGGGTTCGGGATGAGATGGATGATGGATGATGGTGGAATGAGAGGTTGAAAGACGGCGGAGCCATCCTCGGGTTTAAAGCTGCTGAGCAGCCTTTGGTTGAACGTGCTGCATGCGGTCGGAATACCCGATTGTAGCCGGTCTCGGCCTGTCCGGCTTTCGACGGATGAGGCCGGATGAGCAGGCTTTTTAAGAGGAGTAGTGGAGTGTTGGATGACAGAGATAAGCCTGCTTTAATGGAAACCGGCTGGAATGCGAGCATGAAACAAGCAGGCAATCCGGGTGGCGACCCAGGAAGCAGGCGGTAGAATGACTGCCCGAGCGAATGTGATGGAATGGGGTCTTATGGAAGACAATCTGATTCACCGGCGGTACCGCCAACGGCGTGTACACCGGGGTCTTTAGACAAAATGGATATTGCTGAACCCCAAACCCTGAACCCTGACAACTAAACTGTAGCTGGTCTCGACCTGTCCGGCATTTGACGGATGAGGCCGCTGATTCACCCCTGCGCGAGTTCGCCGGGGGTGTTTTTTGATGAGAAATAATATTATAGAACTTCCATCGAAAACTGAATTATGATATACTGAATGAGAGTTGTTTTAGATTATGTATGCGTAATTTCTTAATAATAGGAAATCGGCATGCGTATAACACATTTCAACATGAAGGCCACTATGAAACCGCGCTATCTTCTATCAATACTTGCATTGCTTATATTTCAGTTTAGTTTAACGCATTCAGCAATCGCCGCAAATGGCAACCAGACCGACGACCCGTCTGCTCCGGCCATGACAGCCATGGGCGAGAGCATGGCGAATCCGAAGCCGCCGGTGATACTGATAGCAGATCCGAATATAAATCTGAACCGGGTACCGCCGCCGCGGCAATTTCAGTTGCGGGCACCGAAGACAGCGACAATCAACATCAATTTTCTGCCGGCGGGATCACCGGACGCATTATGGGGAGATGTAACGATAGCGTGGCCGGCGGCAGCCAGCGCGGCACTGACGTACGCGGCGGGGATCTGGGAATCGTTATTGAATTCGACGGTGCCTATTACTATTAATGCCGGCTGGGTTAATAATCTGGGATCGGGAGTTCTGGGTCACAGCGGTTCGGTAAATATCAATCGGGATTTCAGCGGAGCGCCAACGGCGGGAACCTGGTATCCGGCGACATTGGCGAATGCGTTAGCAGGGTCTGATTTGAATCCCAGTAATCCTGACATATACATGGGATTCAGCAGCACGTTTTCATGGTATACGGGCACGGACGGCAACACACCGATAACGGATTACGATTTAGTGAGCGTGGTGCTGCATGAAATCTGCCACGGACTTGGATTTGCGGGATCAATGACGGTGTCAGCGGGGCAGGGCAGCTGGGGCAACGGTACCGGCTATCCGATCAGTTACGACCGTTTTACGGAAGACAATGCGGGAGTAAGCCTGCTTAATACGACAACCTATCCGAATCCGTCGGTGGCATTAGGTAACGCGTTAACCAGCGGGAGCATCTTTTTCGACGGGACTGCCGCGAACGCTGCCAACGGCGGTAGCCGGGTACCGTTGTATGTGCCAGGCACTTGGCAACCGGGATCGAGTTATTCACACCTGTCGGAAACATATAACGGGACAGCCAACTCGTTAATGACGTATTCGTTGGGGTTTGGCGAATCGGAGCACAGTCCGGGGCCGATAACAGAAGGTTTATTAAGTGATGTGGGCTGGCCGGGCGGCGGTGCAGCAACCTATACCCTGACAGTCCAGTCACAGGATCCGAATTCCGGGGTGGCGATAACAGTATCACCATTAGACAATAACAGTGATGGCAATGGCGTAACGGCATTTACGCGAGTATACAATGCCGCTACTGCAGTGACTCTGACCGCACCGGCGACAGCCGGGGGCAACAATTTCGACCACTGGGAATTAGACAGTGTCAACCAGGGCAGCAGCCAGACATTGAATCTGACGATGAATGCCATTCACACAGCGAAAGCGGTATATACGGGAGTGACGCCTGCCGATCCATTTAATCTTACAAAAGTGAAATGTATAATAAACTGGAAAGCGTTCGAAATATATTCAAAAGGCAATCTGTTAGTTTCGGGATGGATACCGGTAACAGTGACAGATTTGGGATTTCTGGAGAACAGCACCTTAGACCATTTGCTCTATATCAACCATGGCGTATATGGACAAGGAGCGGATTATTTTGGCATAAACAAGAAGAAAACGGTTGTGAAATACATACGCAATAGCGACACGTCAAAATTCAAACGGTTGGTGAAGCTAAAACTGAAAAAAGGCAACTTGTATGTATTGTACAAGACGAAATACGGCACTAAATATGCTGAAGCTCTGGGAATTACCAATACTGACACGGCAGGCTGGCAGAGCATGAACATCGACATCGACCTTGACGCCAGTTATGGCGCTAATACGATAATCGGAACATGGAACGGCCCGGTTCAATATAGCACAAAACAGGACAAGAAATCCGTCGTTAAATAATAAACGGGAGAAAAACAGCTATGAATACTATAAAACTCCTTTCGGCAGTACTGCTACTGGCTGCCGGACTTACTGCCGGTGAACCGGTTTCCTTTTACGCGGAAGCCGGGAACAAAGTATTACATGATACCCTGACCGGCGAGAGCGTGGCGAATCCGAAGCCGCCGGTGATACTGATAGCGGACCCTACTATAAATCTGAACCGGGTACCGCCGCCGCGGCGATTCCAGTTACGGGCGCCGAAGACAGCGACCATTACGGTCAATTTTCTACCGGCGGGATCACCGGACGCATTATGGGGAGATGTAACGATAGCGTGGCCGGCGGCAGCCAGCGCGGCACTGACGTACGCGGCGGGGATCTGGGAATCGTTATTGAATTCGACGGTGCCTATTACTATTAATGCCGGCTGGGTTAATAATCTGGGATCGGGAGTTCTGGGTCACAGCGGTTCGGTAAATATCAATCGGGATTTCAGCGGAGCGCCAACGGCGGGAACCTGGTATCCGGCGACATTGGCGAATGCGTTAGCAGGGTCTGATTTGAATCCCAGTAATCCTGACATATACATGGGATTCAGCAGCACGTTTTCATGGTATACGGGCACGGACGGCAACACACCGATAACGGATTACGATTTAGTGAGCGTGGTGCTGCATGAAATCTGCCACGGACTTGGATTTGCGGGATCAATGACGGTGTCAGCGGGGCAGGGCAGCTGGGGCAACGGTACCGGCTATCCGATCAGTTACGACCGTTTTACGGAAGACAATTCGGGAGTAAGCCTGCTTAATACGACAACCTATCCGAACCCATCGGTTGCGTTAGCAAACGCGCTAACCAGTGGCAGCATCTTTTTCGATGGGACTGCCGCGAATGCTGCCAACGGCGGCAGCCGGGTGCCGTTATATGTGCCAGGCACCTGGCGACCGGGATCGAGTTATTCACACCTGTCGGAAACGTATAACGGTAGTGTCAACTCGTTGATGACGTATTCTTTGGGTTTCGGGGAATCGGAACACAGTCCCGGCCCGGTTACGATCGGATTATTGAGTGATGTGGGCTGGCCGGGAGGTATGGTCGTTACCCAGACCTATACATTGACTGTGCAGTCACAGAATCCGAATACGGGAGTAGCGATAACGGTATCGCCGTTGGACAACAACAGTGACGGCAACGGAAACACGACGTTCACGCGGACATATAATGAAAGCACGGCAGTGACATTGACCGCGCCGGCGACAGCGGGAGGCAACACGTTTGACCACTGGAAACTTGACGGTATAATCCAAGGCGGCAGCCAGACGTTGAATCTGACAATGAGCAACAACCGGACAGCGAAAGCGGTATATACGACACCGGCGATTACGTATACACTAACAGTCGAGTCTCAGAATCCGGCCTCCGGAGTAGACATAATCGTGCTGCCGGCAGACAACAACGCGGATGGGAACGGAACGACACCGTTCACGCGGGTATACAATGCCGGGACAGGAGTAACGCTGACGGCGCCTTTGACAGCGGGCGGCAACAATTTCGACCACTGGGAATTAGGAGGTGTAGACCAGGGCAGCAGCGTGATCCTGCTGATAACGATGAATAGTGACGCAACCGCAACAGCGGTGTACGAAACGCCATTACCCTTGACCGTTAAAAAACTGAAAGGGAAGATCAACTGGAAAGCAGGACCATTATATGAGAGAGGGAATCTCAAAGTCATAGCATCTGTACCGGTGGGAATAACTGATTTATCGCATCTGGAGAACAGTTTTATATCAGACTTGTTTACGATAGACGGAGGCTATGCGCTCCCGAGTGGAACCTATGCGGGCATAAACGGCAAGAAAACGGTCGTTAAATATCTAACCGTTGACAAGAACATACCGATCAGCATAAAAACAAAAATGAAGCTGAAAGACGGGATACTGTATGTCATGTTCAACGGTAAAAATGGTTTTAATATGCCGGCTGGATTTGGAATTACCAATACAGACACGGGCGGCTGGCAGACGAAATCAATCGCTGTAGGTCTCAATGCCAGTGCGAACGGAGAAACGATTGTAGGAGCGGGTAGTCAGACGATAACATATTCAACGAAAGTAGACAAGAAGACGGCTATCAAGTAGTGTTGAACAAGAGTTATTACCTAAAAAAACACCGCCGGATGGAACTCCGGCGGTGTTTTGGTTATAAAATCAACTGATAGCAATCATTTTTCTAACTGATTGTTCCGCCTGTCGGCGGATGTTTTCATCAAGCGTGATTTCAAATTCCATATCTTCCAGGCACCAGAGCAGTTTTTCCAGGGTGGTCAACTTCATATTCGGGCAGTCGCCAAGAGGAGAAAGGGGGAAGAACAGTTTGCCGGGATTTTCTTTGCGAAGAGGATGAAGGATACCGGTTTCGGTACCGATAACAAATTCAGGTGCATTGGATTTTCGGCAGAAGTCGAGGATTTGAGAAGTACTGCCGATAAAATCAGCCAAATCGAGTACATCGCTTGTACATTCGGGGTGAACGCAGACGGGGGCAAGAGGATGGGCAAGGCGCATTTCTTCTACATCACGCCGGCGGAAGCGATGATGGGTAGGGCAGTAACCGGGCCACAGTATGATATTCCGACCGGTTTTACGGCGGACAAACTCACCCAGGCTCTGATCGGGAACAAACAGGATTTGCTTATCGGGTGGTAACGATTCGACGACATTAACAGCATTAGAGGAGGTGCAGCAGATATCTACTTCGGCTTTAATTTCGGCTGAGCAGTTGACATAGGCGACAGTCAGCGCCCCGGGATGTTCGGCTTTGAATTTCAGTAATTCTTTGCGGGTAAGCATATTAGCCATGGGGCAGCCGGCATGTTTATCGGGCAGGAGGACGGTTTTGGCGGGCGAGAGGATTTTAGCGGTTTCGGCCATAAAGTCCACTCCGCAGAACACGATAATATCAGCGGAAGTAGCCGCGGCTTTACGTGACAGGCCCAGGGAATCACCGACAAAGTCAGCAATATCCTGAATTTCAGCGCGCTGGTAGAGATGGGCGATAATAACCGCGTTACGTTCCTTGCGCAACTGGTTGATGCGTTGTTCCAGAGTTTTTGCATTCATATATGATCGAGTTACCATTAAAACAAAAATATATTTATATGTAGAGTATATTGTATCACAATCGTCATTCCGAGACAAA
>CAZCLS010000076.1:0-5458 GCA_964499565.1 uncultured bacterium | reverse complement strand
ATATTTAACAATATTGAGAAAATAAAGCAGACCGGTCCAGCGCCGCTGTTCGGATCGGTTATGAAGAAAATATATCTACCTGGCCACAGACAGAATGCCACGATCAGCCATAAGCCTGCTTAAGGCATGTGGTGTTCAGAGAGGCGATCTGATCATACGATCGAGTCTTCAGACATTCTTCCAAGCGCAATATGAGCGTTCTGAAGGAGGGGTCGGTTTTGAAGCGATGTCTGAGTGCACGTACGATTTTAGAGACACGGCTGACCGACAGGCCACCGAAGTAGCGGCCGACTTCTGTCAGTGAAACGGTGCTGACTGAAACACGGTCAGCAAGGAAGATGACGGGGTCGCGCATAGCGGTCATACCCCGGCCGCGGGCATGCATGTCATCGAACGAAACTCCCGGGAGCAAGGCACATACCGATTCCACGATATTAAGCGGGATTGAGAAAAGCTTGTCGGAAATAGGATGTTTCCGGTCAGATTCATCAAGCAGCTCCTTAATATAATCCACAAATTTATCTGAGCCGATAATTGACTGTTCAACCATGTTATCGAACACGGCATTGCGGATATCTTCACTCGAAGAAGCCAGGGCTTGCTGGAGATAGAGGGAATACTGGGATTTTTGATCGGCGTGGCTCTTGCCGAAATGACTAAGGACTTCCCGGACGTCAAGGCAGGGGATGGACACGGCGGCGGCGGGATTTCGGTAATAATAGAGGCTGCTCCAGCGCCAGTTCGCGAGTAAACCGGCTTTTTCCTCCAGGGAGCAGTCAGCATATTGATCGGTGTTGACAGGATTGAGGTGTATATAACGGGACAGGACGCAGGCATAGGAAGGTGAATCGATGACCTGTGACTTGAAGCGGCCCTGGAAGAGGTGACCGACTCGATTGTGTTTGTGATTGTAGCGGGTGGCGAAGGTGGTGCACAAGCGTTGCATGAAACAGCTGAGGTTGGGATGAGTAGCATGGAAAAAGAGGTGAAAATGATTAGGCATGAGGGCGAAGGCATGCAGGACAATGTCGTAGACGAGACAGCTTTCGTAGAGAATCTCGATAAAGAGGGCGTAATCATCATCTGAGAAAAAGATTTGTTGTTTGGCATTACCGCGGTTCATAACATGATAAAACAGGCCGGCTTTGTTGATGCGCAAGGGGCGAGCCATAGATACCTCCGGTGATAGTTACAGAAAATACTGGGAAACGTGAGCAAAAAACACATTATTCCCATTAATATATACGAAAAAGCCGCTAAAAATTTGCGTATTTTTTTTGAGAGACAAGGAAAAAAACTGAAAAAAGGAGGAATAGAAAGAAACAAGACCTGACCCCCTGAGAGTAAGCGTCTGCTAACGAGCTTGTTGAGTAATATTGGAATGTCCCCGTTCATGTCGCGGTTTTTTATCAGGATTACGGTTCGTACTTTATGGATATAAATTTGACTCTAGTACAATATAGGTTTATAATAGATATAAGAAACTACTATGTCATAACCCTTCCGGGGAGGGGACCGATGAACGCGTGTGTATATAAAGCCATGATTGTAACGATACTGGGATGTTGTTTTTCAACCGCATCATTGACAACTGAGATGACCGGGGGAGTATACCGGATTGAACTCTCAACATTTGACAATGGGGGGGCGATGAGCACCGGTTCGGTATATTGGCATTATAGCGCGGTAGGCCAAACGGAAGGGGTGGGAAGTCTGACGGAATTATCGGGCAGCACTTACGCCATGGGGGTCGGGGTTCTTCCACAACCGATACCGGAGCCATTAACGGTAGTACTATCTGGAATAATTATAGTGTATTTATATACCATCAGACACATATCGGGATCCGACTGAAATAACCATGGATACATGTTTAAGGAGGCTGCCATGAAACCGTATCTGAAGAGCATCCTGCTAATCCTGTTCATCATAGTCTTACCGGCATTTGCAGACAATATACTTACGTACCAGGGACAGCTTGCAAAAAGCGGTTCCCCTTATAGCGGGGAAGCTTATTTCAAGTTTATCATGCAGACGAATGGGATTACGGTCTGGACTCAAGACGGTTCGGGACTGACCCCACCAACGGGGGTAGTAACGGCGCAGGTAAGCATGGGATTTTACACAGTGTATCTTGGGGATAGGAGCGTTACACGGGATTTACCGGTTGCATTATTCAATCTTGCGGAGATGATGAGTATCCGGGTCTGGGTAGCGACACCGGGAGACGGTTCGTTTACGCAGATGACACCGGACCGGCCTGTCACGGCCTGTGCCAAAGCAATCAATGCCGGGGCGATTGGGGGAGTAACGGTAAACGAGCTGATGCGGAAATGGAGTAATGTGGTGATTGTCGCAAAGAACGGTGGAGATGTCACTACGATCCAGGCGGGGATCAATTTAGCGGCGGGGTTGCCCGACCGGAGCGTGGTATGGGTATGCCCGGGGCGGTACCAGGAAGGGATCATCTGCGCACCAAACGTAGATATCATTGGCATGAGCCGGGAAGGGGTTATACTGGACGCGGTCAATACGACGGCGGTACTGGCGGTTCAGATACCGCAGGGGAGTGTGCGGATACAGGATATGACCATAAAGACACGGGGTGCAACTCCGCAAACGGGGATATTCTGTGGCAATGGAGTCTACCTTGACCGCCTGACGGTATGCACAGAGGGAACGGGCATAATAATCACCAATGAAATCACATATGCCGATGACATCCGGGTACGAACCGAGCGAAACGGTGTGCAGGGAATCACTATCCACAGCAGCGGGGTGTTACAGGGAACGCACCTGGACATATCGAACATTTTCGAATCCAGCGACGGAATACTGGTGATAGGCGGCGGTGTAGCAGATTTACATGATGTGCGCATAATAACGATGGAGCGATATTCGCCGGGATTCACGCTTATGGACATGTCGGATGCCACCGTTGACTCGATGCAGATAGAAACGCGCGGTGATTCATCGCCGGGGATACTGATAGCGATCGCGGTAATGGGGGGCGGATGGTACAATGATATAGCGATAGACACGTATGGCGCGTCGGCCGATGGTGCGATGGCGGCCAACGGCATTTTCATACACAATTCCTATCCGACTATTGAAAACTTTTCGATCAATGTGCACAGTCCATCAAACACGGCGGGAGTGTATGTTGAGTTATCTGATTATTTCCCATTATTTGATGACGGGACGATCCGGACGTATGGATTCAATTGTCCGGGGATATACAGTGTGGGGAGTCGCCCGATGTTTTTCCATGTGAACATCGCGATAGAGGGCTGGTCGAGTGAAGACAACTGGGGACCGTATCCGCTGCCGGGGCCGGGATGCGGGCTGGTAAGTGAAACACAGGTTGGCATGTCGATTTCAGAGCCATATCTTAACAATTGTATCATCATGATGGGCAATGCCAGTCCATCGGCCTACGCGTCGGGCGGGAGTCCAGTGCACATGACGCCGGCGAACATGAAGCTATACAACTGCACCTGTCTGGACCGGGTCAGCGGCGGGCCTCGATGGATGGGCTATTCGTTAGACATGGATCCTGGTTTTCCTCCGGGCGCATGCATCTTATGGGCTGCGCACAACAGGTTAAAATCTCCGGGAGGAAGCGGGCTGGGCTATCCGTTATTTCCGGCGCCTGATATTACAATGTTCAGCATGGCAATCATGGGAGCAATGGATCCGCAGGGAAACATACCTGATTTCATGTTTTGAGAAGGTTACATAACGGTAATGATGAAGTCGCGTCTCAGCATTGGCGCGCAACGGAAAAGCACTGTTGCGCGGGGCGCGGCTTCTTCATTCATCGGTCACACAGCCCGTAGCGGCAGAAGAAACGGAATAGCGATATTTTTTGAGGATGCCTTTCATATGAGACAGAGGCGGGGGAGACCATGCGGAAGCGCGGCGGGACAATACAGCATCGTTCACTTCAAGGCAGAGCTGATGGGATACAGCATCGATAGAGATACAATCACCTGACTGCACAAGAGCGAGAGTACCGCCGGAAAAGGCTTCCGGACAGATATGACCAACAACGAAGATGGGTACCACCGGAAAATCTTCCATCAGTAATGAGGGCAACAGAGGAACCCAGGCCGGCGCCGATAATAGCTGCAGTAATAGAAAGCATTTCACGCATACCGGGTCCGCCTTTCGGGCCTTCATAACGAATCACAACAACATCCCCGTTTTGAATTTTGTTATGTTCGATAGCAGACAGGGAGTCTTCTTCGGAATCATAGACTTTGGCTGGGCCTTTAAAGTACGAGCCTTCCTTGCCGGTGATCTTAGCGACAGCGCCTTGCTGGGCAAGGTTGCCGTATAAGATTTGGATATGACCGTTTTTTTTGATAGGAGAGGAGAGGGGTATAATAATGTTCTGACCCGAGGAAAGCTCAGGCAGGCGCTCGATATTTTCAGCCAATGATTTGCCGGTAACAGTCAGGCAACCACCATTCAGCAAACCTTCTTTAAGCAATAGTTTCTGGACCGCGGGAACACCACCGACGGCATGCAGGTCTTCCATAACGAAGGAGCCGCTGGGTTTCAGGTCGGCAATATAGGGGGTTCTGTCACTGACGGTCTGGAAATCATCGAGAGAGAGTTGAACACCAGCGGTCCGGGCGATAGCAAGCAGATGCAGGACCGCGTTCGTGGAACCGCCGAGAGCGATGATAACAGTAATAGCGTTAAGGAACGCGTCACGGGATAAGATATCAGAAGGTTTAATATCTTGTTCAAGCAAGAGGCGAACAGCAGAACCAGCCTGATAGCATTCGGACGCTTTGGCGGGATCCGAGGCGGGCAGGGAAGCATTGCCGATACCGTCACTGACGCCAATCGTATGAAAGATAAGGCCGACCAGACCGGCATCACGGACACCTGCTTTAACATGACTGGCGAGATCGTCAAGGTGCATATTGCAGGGATTACCTTCCCAACCCATGCTGACGATACCGACTTGCGGTTTATTCATATCGTCATCGGAGAGGCCGGCGCCATAAAGCATAGCGCGGGAACCGACCTGGGCAGGCACCTGGGTAAGACGGGAACTGAATTTATTCAAGGGCAGGTTCACAATCATCCGTTGGAAATAGAGCAATAACAGGAACCATAATACCACAATACAGCCGGCATGTCAATACAGTTGACAATGGCATTGCAATTATGTATAGTTGTAACAACAGAAAACAAGACCAAAAAGCAATGATAGACACACATGTACATCTTGAATTTCCGGATTACGGGGATGAGCAGGCGCAGGTAATAGAGCGAGCCGCGGAAGCGGGAGTGGAGCTGATGATCACGGTTGGGGGAGAAGTACCGCGCAACCATCTGATACCTGCATTGGTAGAACAATATCCTCAGCTGCGCGGAGCCCTGGGGATACATCCGCACTGGGCCAATTCGAATCATCCGGACGAAGAAGCCTGGATAGCAG
>CAZCLS010000075.1:0-11906 GCA_964499565.1 uncultured bacterium | reverse complement strand
GAATGCACGTTACCTCTCCCAGGCACAGATTGCCGTTGATCAGCTTGTACAACGCTGCTTCCTGCCCGGGATTTTCTCCGTATCTTAATCCTTTTTCCACACTCTCGATCTGCCAGGTTACTTTTTCATATACAAGTGTCTGCCGTCCGCTTTCATCGATAAAACTGATTTCCATCCCGGGCGGAAAATGATCGTCCATGATTGTCTTATATGCTTGTTTAAAATCTTTTGTACTCATAATTCCCTGGTTTTTTCATTAAAACAATCCTTTCACTTTGCCGGTTGCTACATCAACATCGATATTCCTGAAAGCGGGGTTGGAGCCGGTTCCGGGCAGCAATTTGATCGCTCCGGCCACCGGAACCACAAATCCCGCTCCCTTGTATATCAATACATCCCTGATCGGCAATTCCCAGCCTTTCGGGCGACCTTTCACATCCGGATCATGCGATAAACTCAAGTGCGTTTTAACCATGCAGGTTCCCAGTTTCTTCACGCCCGGATCAGCTTCAAACCGCTTGACTTTTTCAAGCGCCTCATCGGTGTACGTTACCCCGTCCGCCCCGTAGACTTCCTTCGCGATCAGTTCGATCCGCTGGCGCAGCGGTGTTTCCAGCTCGTACAGGAATTTGAAATCATGCTGTTCCTCACACGCGGTAATAACGGCCTCGGCAAGTTCGATCGCCCCTTCTCCGCCGCGCGCCCAGTGGTCCGATACCGCGCATAATGCCCCATTCGCTTCCGCGATCCTGCGGATCATGCTTATCTCGTCTTTCGTATCTGACGAAAAACTGTTTATGCATACCACCGGCCTGACTCCGCTCTTCTTAACGGTCTCAATATGGGCAATCAGGTTTGCACACCCTTTTTCCAGCAGTTCAAGATTCTCTTTTGTATACACTTCGTCCAACGGCACTCCCGGTTTTACCGTCGGGCCGCCTCCGTGCATTTTCAACGCCCGGATCGTCGCCACAATTACAACCGCATTTGGTTTCAGGCCGCTGAACCGGCATTTTAGATTCCAGAATTTCTCGAACCCGATGTCGGCCCCGAACCCGCTCTCTGTTACCAGATACTCTCCCAGGCGCGTGCCGAGTTCGTCAGCGATGATCGAACTCTGCCCGATGGCAATGTTCGCAAATGGTCCCGCGTGCACAAACACCGGCTGGCCTTCGATCGTCTGCAACAGGTTCGGATTCATCGCGTCTACCATCCAGGCTGTCATCGCCCCGTCGACTTCAAGGTCGGCGGTCGTGATTTCATTGCCGGATGTGTCATACGCAACCACTATTTTCGCCATGCGCTCACGCAGGTCTCTGAGATTTTTTGCCACGGCCAGAATAGCCATGATTTCACTCGACACGGTAATCTGGAATCCGGAATCCATTTCGAATCCGTCCATCTTGCCGCCTTTGCCGATCGTGATGTTCCGTAATGCCTGGGCGCAGTAATCTATGGCCCATTTTAATTCCACCCGGGCGGGATCGACCGAAAGGCGTTTCAATCCGCGTTTGGCCAGCTTTTCGTCATCGTAATTCTGCTCGTGCTGCATCCGTGATGTCAGGGCGACCATGGCCAGGTTATGCGCGTTGGTTATTGAATCAATATCCCCCGTCAGCCGGATCGAAAACGGCGTCAGCGGTATGCACTGAGCCAGTCCGCCGCCCGCGGCCGAACCTTTGATATTGAATGTCGGTCCGCCGCTCGGTTGGCGGATAGCCCCGACAACCCGTTTGCCGAGTTTACCAAGCCCTTCCACCAGGCCCATCGATGTCGTTGTTTTGCCTTCGCCAAGCGGCGTCGGCGTTATCGCCGTTACATCGATATATTTGCCTTGTGGCGCGCTTTTCATTCGCTCCAGCACCTGCATGTAATCCACCTTGGCCAGGTTGCGTCCCATCGGGATCAGTTCCTCGTCTTTTAATCCCATTTCACCCGCAAGCCGGCGGATAGGTTTCATGGTCTTTTCTGCCTCTTCGGCAATTTCCCAATCTTTCATTGATTAACTCCTTCTTTCCATTAAATATACGAATCAGCATATATCTCGCGGTTCATGACCAGCTCCGCTGTCTTGACCGCGTGAATCAGTTCCTCGTCCATCACGTCACAGATTACCGCATCCAGTCCATTGTTAATGCACATGGTCAGAAATGTACGGTTAATCAGTTTTTTGTGCGTCGTCCCGTTGGACACGTTCGATAATCCGCAGATTACATGCGGCGGCGGATCGGAAAATAATTGGAATTGCCGTATGGCTTCCAGTATCATTCGCATCTGGTCCTGCATGAATTTTAGCGGCATGACGATCGGATCCAGAAATATCCGCTCCGCCGGTATACCGTATTCCATCGCCTTGGCAATGATCATCCCCGCGTTCTCAATCCTTTTTTCAACACTTTTGGGTGTGCCCGACGCATCCATTACCAACCCGATAAACGAGGCGTTGGATTCCACCACTACCGGTAGAAACTGCTCCAGCTTCTCCTCGGCCGCTGTGGTTGAATTGATCAGTGGCGGCTTGTTGCAGACTTTTACCGCCTCAGCCAGGATCGCCGCTTTATTCGTGTCAATTGATATGGGTGTATCAACCACCGCTTGCACCGCCTCGATCATCCAGCACATGTCGGCCGGGTTGGTCGATACCGCCCCCAGGTTGACATCCAGGTAATTGGCTCCCGCTTCCGTCTGCTTGCGCGCCCATTCCTGCAGCGGAACAGGATTCTTGTCCAGTACCGCCTGCTTGATTTCCTTGAATCCGGTGTTGATTCGTTCGCCTACGAGTATCATGGTTCCTCCTCCGTTTCATAGCGGTAGAACCGCAGTTAGCAGTCAGAATTAGTTTTATTATAGTATATCCATCCCGTTTTTGACATACCGTTTAGTCTGATTTGCTTGCATTTATCGCATCAATTCGCTGATCAGTTCCCGCGTCGCCTTGATCGCCTCGGGATGGGCCAGTGTCACGATATCCGCCCCGGCCCGAATATACCCCGCCGCTGTCGTAGCTTCCCACAACGGTCCCCGCTTTTTTAACGGCCCCCAGCCGGGCAGCACATCTTCATCCGCTGTCGCTTCTTTTATTTTCCAGGTCTCCCAGCCGATGTTTGCTATCTGCGGCAGCGCCATATGCTTGTCGCCTTTCAATCCTGCTATCCGCACCCGCTCGAATATCGTGTATACATAATCAAATCCGTACCCGAGTGCCGCCGTTACCTGGCACATCACCACATCGTTCAGGCTGAATCCCGCGTCCTGCAGCAGTATGTTGACTTGCTTGGCTATATTTATATCCACCGGCGCTTCTGCTATCAGCTTGTGCTTGTCGGCCTGGCCGATGGCCGCCATGGTCCGGTAATTCGACTCCATCGCGCAGCCCAGCAGGCAATTCTCGCCTCGTGCCGCCTGCGAGCATTCCGGCATTACCAGGTTGTCTTTCTCTTCATCGCCGCAACCCCATATAATCAGGGGCACATTGACCGCCTCCAACACCGCTCTGACGGTCTGCGCCGCTTCTGCCGCCGTCCGGTTCTTTCCTAACGGGTCCGGTCCCAGCAGCTTTAAACAGATCAGGTCGGTATGCAACTCCTCAACACATTTCCGGGCCCAGTCGGCCGGATCGTTGATGACATCCCCGATCGCCGTTTTCAGAATGTCTGGCCAGTCCTTCGGTACCACGTCAACAACCAGGCCCGCTATTACCGGCGGATGCGGTATCGCTCCCTCAAACGTGAGTCCCGGCAATGTCGATTCTCCTCCAACCGTTACGGTTTTTCCCCGGGTGCCTCCCTCTGACGCCGTGGCGCCGATTGTGACGGTGTTGATTGTGTTAACCCATTTTTCCTTTACATCGACGAGTTCCATAATTCCTCCTGTATTCGCGACATTAGTGTATGAATTGTTCGCACGGCGGGACTGTCTGTCAGTTCAAAAAGGGACCGGCCTTTCATTATGCTGTCTTCAACACCTTCATCATGCTGAATACAGCCCAGATATGTCATGCTTCGTGCTTTCATCCATTCCTCCAGAACCGGCACGTACGCTTCATCACGCACATTATTCAACAGTACATATTTCCGGCGGATCTCATTTGAAAATTCCGCTGTCAACTCATCTATTCGCCGGGCACAATCAAGCGCCAGAGGACTGGCATTGACTACAATAATCAATCCGTCCACATGTGACGCCGTCCGCCGGCTGAGGTGTTCCAGACCGGCCTCGTTGTCCATGACGACCCACTCGTATTCGCTCTGCAGATCATCCGAAAATTTCCGCAGAACACTGTTAATATAACAATAGCATCCCGGCCCTTCCGAACGGCCCATGGTTATCATGTCAACCTTTTGGCTTTCCGCCACTATCTGGTGCAGCCCGGCCTGAATATAGTTGCTCTTCGACATCCCTGACGGCAGGCTTTTAATTTCCCGCAGGGTCTCCTCCCGCAGGTCACCGATCGATGATTCCGGATGTATTCCCAGTACCGTCCCCAGGTTCGCGTCAGGATCGGCATCCAGGGCCAGAATTGGCCCGTCAGCATAGCGCTTGAGATACGCGATGACAAGTCCCGCTATCGTTGTTTTCCCCGTTCCGCCTTTTCCCGCTATCGCCAGTATCTTTGCCATGTCGTGCTCCTTTAGGTATTCACTTCCCGCCGTTGTCGGCAGGCGGTCATGTTCTCCCCTGCCGGTATCCAACACCTGTAACTGAAAATAATTCAATATTTGTATGCGGCAGAAACATCGCCTGCTTGAACTGTTCCACGTAATCCGGGCTGCCCATCAGGTCATAATAGGTTGTTTTGCGTCGAAGTTCATGAAGCATGCTGAACGCGTCGTTCGAAAGTGCCGCCAGTTTCGCGCCCCAGATCGATGTATTGCCTGCATACTGAATGCGTTCAATCGGCAATGCCGGCAGCAAACCGATTTTTATCGCGTTCTGCCGGTCTATGTAACTGCCGAATCCCCCCGCGATATAGACCATCTCAATATCCGCAAAGGTCAGATTCAGCCGGTCGAGCATTATCTTTGCCGCCGCAAATATCGCCGCCTTGGCGATTATTACTCCTGTAATGTCATCCTGGGTTATATATACATCGTTAGTAATTTCCAGCCTGCCGATGCTGTTTTCAAATCTCAGTTTCGGACTGCTGCCTTCTATGAATTTTCCGGTCCGGTCTATTATGCCTTCATCCAGCAGCACCGCGATTAAATCGATGATCCCCGACCCGCAGATGCCTTCCGGCGCGACGGCTCCGATAACCTTGTAATGTAAATAGCCGTTTTCCATGTAGACTGTTTCAATCGCTCCCGTCGTCGCCATCATACCGCATTCGACACTGGCTCCTTCCAGGGCCGGACCCGTCGAGGCCGAACACGCCATCAGCCACTCCCGGTTGCCGATTATTATTTCCCCGTTGGTTCCCACATCAATCAGCATCCCGATCCCTTCCATTTCGTACAATCCCGTGGCCAGGATTCCCGCGGCAAGATCTCCTCCCACCCAGCCGCTGATAGCCGGTATGGCATACAGTAATCCGCGCGGATTTATCTGTATGCCCACCTCGGCCGCCCTGAACGGCGGCGGTTCTACACTCACGGGTATGTAAGGTGAGCGCCGGATATTGTCAGTCGGAAAACCAACCAGAAAATGCAGCATGATTGTATTGCCCGAACAGACAGCCGCGTTTATGTCTTTCAGGTTTACTCCGCTCCGGGTCGCTAACGTCGAAATCAACCGGTTGATATCCTCAACCAGGATTTTCTGCAGCGCCGCGGCGCCCTTCTTTTCCGCTGCAATTATCCGGGCGGTTACTTCCCTTCCGTATATCGATTGCGAATTGAAACAAGCCTGCGCGTCAACCGTTGTCATCTTAACCACATCCACCAGGTGCACTACTATCGTTGATGTTCCCACATCCACAATGACCATGTAATTCCGGTTGGCGCTGTTGCCACTTTCTATGTTCATTATTTCGGCGATATCTCCCCGGCGGCCGATTGTCGCCGTAACACCAAAATTACTGTCGCGCAGAATGTGCGGCAGGCGCTGCAGAATTTTCAGCCCGGTCTGCATCGAGGTTATTCCCGTCGCTTTTTCAATCATCCGTTCCACCCGCTGGCAATCAGCCAGGTTGTTTTCCAAAGTCGGTTGCTCAAGCTTTAAAAATATTTTCGTCACCAGCGGAACTTTGGGAAACTCTCGCTGAACCGTGCCCGGATGAACCGCCCGGAAACGCTGCGCGTCCTCATCTATCTGTACCCGCTCCCCGCTCCGCGTCTCTTCCGGTATCTCAACCACCAGGTCGCTCTGAACATATGCCTGGCAGGCCAGCACCACACCCTGCTGGATCTCTTCGCGTGTCAACAACACCGTCACATCTCCCCCAACAGTTCCCTCCTTGATACACATCTTGCAGCGTCCGCAGATGCCGTCCCCGCCGCAAATGCTGGGGATGACTATGCCCGCTTTCGCCGTCGCTTCAAGCAGGCTGGTTCCCGCTTCAACCTTGACGGTTTTGTCCAACGGTTTGAATTGTATCGTATACGCTTCCATCTCCTTCCATTTATTTCCAGTTCTGCGTCAGAAATGCCGGTATGCCGCTCGCGTTCTCAGGCCCGATCAACACCTCCGTCCATTCCGACGTGTCTTCAATTTCGGCCCTGAATATCGGCAGCAACCCCGGGATGATCAGTTTGCGGTGCGAGACTTTCTGCGCGACTCCCTGTGCCTGCAGCGCCTTCACTACTTTTTCCGCCGATAGTTTATCTCCCGCATACGCGTTCAGTACTCCCAGACCTTCCGTGTCGACGACACTGATGTAGGCCGGTACTTTGCTCCGCTCCACTTCGCCTTCCACACTGAAATAGGTCAGCGCAAAATTCGTCGTGAACAGCACAGGGGATGTATCCGTGACCGCGCCGATTTCATACAGCTTCGGCTCTACCGTGTTTGGTACCTGCGGATTGGTATATATGTTCTGAATAATGGTGAGAATCGGCAGCAGTTCAGCGCTGTCGCTTCCGCTGATTATCAGTACCGCGGCATATGTGGCAACAAACGTTCCCGCCAGAACTGTCTCTCTAACCGGGTCGTCAAGCGAAACATCAACCAGGGCCGGATACCCCAGAGCCCGGAAATTCTTCTTCAATGCCGCCCGCCGCGCGCGGGTGATGGCACGGATGCTGTTCGCGGTATCCTTCCCGTCAAACGTCAGAATCAAATCGGTGACTCCCTTTTCCTTTAAGGCTTTCGTCAGGTCAGCCAGTTCTTCCAGCGTCGGCGCGCCGACCGCCAGCGGACATTTGGTTTCAAGCGCGATAGCCGTGAATGCTTCGACCGTTTCAGGCGTCGCTTTATACAGCAACGGCTTCTTCGCGGCTGCTTCTCGCGCGGCCGCCCCCAGCACTCGCGGGTTTTCCGCCATCAGAATAAACGGTGTCCTGCTTTTTGCCCCTAATATCTTAACCCGGGTTACCGCCGCTTCAACGCTCAATCCGTCCAGTTCCACCGCGGTTAACCTGATCCCCACCTCCTGGCCTACCCTCGTATACATGGCCTTGTTGATGCATTCCATTCGCGCTAATGCTTCATCGTCTGTTACACTCGCCGGGATACGTATCGCTATCAGCGGTTGATGATGAAATCGTTCCTCATGTCGGAACATAACTGTTTCCTGCCCGATGTCCGAACCGCTCTCGTCGGCCGGTCCTATGTGTACCAGCTTCATTGGCGGCGTTGATGCTTCCGACATGGTTGCCTTGGCTTCTTCAGACAAATGCGGGCATTCGGTAATCGCCTTCTGCTTCGCCGCTACCTGCATCGCAAATGCCAGGCAGGTCGGATAACCGCAATCACCACAATTGGTCTTTGCCAGATTTTTGTAGATTTCCATTCCGGTCAGAGCCACGGTACACCTCCTTGTGTATTTCGGTAATGTATTGTATACAAGAGCTTTGTGTGTATGCCGGCTGTGCTGTCCCCTGCTGCAGCCGGAGTTTATTTTCGCACCCGGTTTGCGGGCCGTTTTTCCCGATTCATGTAATAGTCACTCTAAAATAATGCCGCCATCTGCATCGCCGGATGCTGCACCTTCTGCAGGTATTCAACCAGCTGGTCCGGTGTTTCCGCATCATCTTCCGTAGCGATTTTATCGAACAGATCTTCCTTACCTATCTTTTTCAGGCGCTCTTTCAGCCGGTCGCCAACTTCTTCCTTCAGCGCTTTCGGCATCCATACCAGGCGCTCTACTCCGCCTTCCGCGGAAATGAATTTCCCGCTCGATATGTACAGCTTCCCTATGCCGATGAATCCCGGCGTCTGCGTTCCACCGCCAATCTGTCCCGCAAGCGTGGAAAACTTCATCCCGATCGGCGTCATGCCCTGGTGGTCCCGGTCGACAATCATGATTCCATTCGCTTCCGGTACGATCGCCGCGATACATTCAAAACAGCCGCATGACGTCATCGGATCCTCTAGTATCGAATAGGCATTGAACCGTTTCAGATTGCCGTGCGATTTCACTTCGATATACTCGTTAATCCCTTGCCACTGCCCTTTCACCGGTTCAATACAATCTCCTTTCTTAACCGGTTCATTCGGACCGTGCTGGTCTATCTGGTATGATGCCTTGCAGTCAAGCCAGGTGTATGCGCCGCACAACCCCAGCCGTTCGGGCGTCACAATGCATACATGGTCCGGCGCGTATGACTGGCAGAGTACACACGAATAATAATCGTCAACATCTTCGTCCGTCATTCCCGCTATGCGGTCGTCACGCGTGCTGTATACCCGCCTGGCCTCCTCCAGCAGCGTTTTTACTTTTCCCGCATCGGTGATCAGCGATACCTGGACACGGTCGATTATGCTGGAAAAATCATTGTGGATCTTCGCAACCAGTATTTCCCCGATATGCCGGATCTCGAATCCCTTTGCACGGGCCTCCTTGCTGATGCGTATCCAGATGATCGACCGCTGGCCCATGTGGAAAATGCCGTTCGCGCATGATATATACTCGTGCAGCCTGCGCTCGAATACCGATTCAAAATCTATCTGGGAATTCTGGCCCTCCCCCTCAACCATAATTGCCAGCGGATAGGCCTCGCCTTCCTGCATCGTATCGATTTCCGGACCATCCACCTTTATCCTGCCGTCTTCCACACTATCCATCGGTTTCATCCGCAAAAGCTCGAACGCCTCACTGTACTTGCCGCCGAACTGAACAAACATGTCTTCCTTCCGCACCCGCTCACCCTCAAAACCCGCTCCGAACGGCACCGGTATCGGTATCTTCTCGATCTTGATGGTCATCCCCCGCACTTCAACCGCCCGCGTAATGATGTCGTTAAAGGGAACATTCGATACGACATGCTCATACGTGCATATTCCCGTGGGCAGAATTTCCGGTATGCCGATATCCGCAATTACCGGGAAACCGAAATTGATCGCCCCGGCCGCTGTAGCATATTTTTCATCCGTGATCAGCTGGGCCGGAGGCGCGTCTTTGTCCGCTCCCAGCGCCATCACAAACGCAAACACCCGCTCCTTGTTATACATCAGGATTTTCCGGGCCTGTGCCATGTTGCCCGGATCAATCCCCCCGAATGTCATGGCTGACCGGGCCGCGAAATTCAAGGCGTAGACCGCCGCCGTTATATCCTTGCCGTACGGAACCAGGAATGTGTCCCAGTTCATCTCTATCCCCGCCGCGTCCAGCTGCTCGGCAAGCGCCGTGCCGTTGGTGTGCCCCGCCATGAATACCAGGATGCTCCGCTCCTGGAGTCCGCGGATGAGTTTCACGGCGTCTTCATTGCTGGGCGCCGCGCCCACAATCGCTGCGAATCCCGGCATCCGCCCATCTACCAGTTTGATCCCCTGCATGCGCAACACCGCGTCATCGGTAAATCCCAGCCAGATGCCATCCTGTTTGGGCGGTTCAGGCACATATTTCAGTGCTTCAATCATTTCTTCTGCAATCAGGGTTGCTACGCCCGCATCCAGCGTGTCACCCAGGTACGGCAGCCAGAGCGAGTCCGATGGAATGTCCTTCAGCAGCTTGCGCGCTTCCTGAAGCGATTCCTCCAAATCCCCCAGCCGGGTGACTTTCTGTCCCAGAAATAACAGGATGATCGGCAGGTAATACGCCGTGTTGGGATATTCGACTTTTGCCTCCTTGCCGTAACGCCCTAACGCGTCTTCAAGTGCTTTCCCGGCCCGCTCCACCATCTGGTGCGCACCGCGTATGGCTGCACTGGCGATTATTTTTGACATGGTATATCTCCTCAGGCAAAGTTATATATGGTACATATGTATTCCCGGCTTTTTACTGTCTGTTCACTGCTGTGTACGCCTCTGCTTCCGTTCCAAACCAGCATGAACACTTGTTGATCAGTCCGTCGCACATAAGACTGCTTCCCGGTATTCCGGTTCGCTGAACAGCTCTTTTTCCCTGCCAACCAATGGCAGGATTGTCGCGTACCCGAAATCGCTCGCAAGCAGTTTCCCCTTTATTGATGATACATCTACTTTCTTGCGCATAAGGATTGCGTATACTCCCGCGTTCTCGATTTCTCCCACCATAACCACCCCAACGACAATCCCATCCTTCAATACTACTTTTCTGAATATGTTCTGATCCTCGTGATACCGCTTCAGTATCTCATATCCCGGCTCTTTCACCTTCACCACTCCCGTCGAAATCAGCGGTAATCCGAAAAATTCCGCCGCGTTCATCCGCATCGAACCGGCATACTTCAAATGGTCTCCCGCCATGTTCGCCCCGGCTATCCGTCCCTGCTCCGCCGCAGCCGGCCAAATCGCATTTACCGTATCTTCGCCGGTAACAATATCCATCGTTTCAGCTACATCTCCCGCGGCGTAAATATCCGCAGCCGTTGTCTGTAATTCGTCATTGACCACGATGCCCCAGTGGGTTTTTATCCCCGCGTCCTTCAACAGCCCGATGTTTGACGTGACTCCCTTGCCCACTATGATTATCTGGCAGCGGATTTCACTGCCGTCATCCAGTCTGACTCCTTCTACCCGGTCTTCTCCCAGCACCGCGGTAACATCCCTGCCGGTGATAATGTCAACCCCGTTCTCAATAAAACGCCGGCGAAATATCTCGCCGGCTTCTGCATCCGCTATCTGTGAAAACAAATGCGGTGACCTTACGATCACGCTTACGTTCAATCCCAATGATTGCAAGCCGCAGGCCGCCATAAGCCCGACACACCCCCCGCCCAACACAATCGCGCTGTCCGCCGTTTTGGCCGCCTGCAGAATGCCATTCAAATCCCGCGTTGTACGGAACCCGAATACTCCCGGCTTTTCCATGCCCGGCGTCGCCGGGATCGTCGGTGAACCGCCCGTCGCGATCAGCAGCCGGTCATACCCCAGCCGCTCTCCGTCCGCCAGCTCAACTTTTTTCTCTGCGGGTTTGACCCCGATAACTTTTTTGCCCAGCTGTATGGTGAACCGATGCGTCTCATAATAATTTTCGGGCCGGTACAGCATATCGGCTTCGGTTATTTTCCCTGTCATGAAATAAGGGATCAGGCATCGCGAGTATGCCGGGTAATCCTCTTCGGATATGATGCTGACGGAACCCTTGCCGTCCCGCGCCCGTATCGCCTCGGCTGCATTGATGCCCGCGGCGCTGTTACCGATGATTAGGTACTGCATCTGGCACTCCTTTTTGATATTCTTTCTTGAATTCGTCAAACTCTTCGTAATAGATCGCCCCCGTCGGACATGCCTCCGCGCAGGCCGGTGTGTCATAGCCCGCACACATGTCGCACTTCAATGCCTTCTCACTGCTTACATCCGGAAATACCGCACCGAACGGACAAACCATGACACACATCCAGCAGCCAACACACGTGTCCCGGTTGATCAATACTTTGCCGCTATCC
>CAZCLS010000074.1:0-11921 GCA_964499565.1 uncultured bacterium | reverse complement strand
GAACGGAGAGTCTTTAGATTTCATTGACATGAAAACGATGAAAATGTATAATAACGTAGATATTTTTAGATAGAGTGGCATGGTTTTTGTTTGCTGGTAAAAGTACAAGACTGAAACAAGCAGAATGCATACAGCCCGGTTATTTCTGGCAATTGACCTGAACGAGCAGGTGATAGCGCGCCTGGCGGGAATCCAGGGAGTGCTTGAAGGGTTGTATCGCGGAGCCCGCTGGGTAAAACCGGAAGGCATGCACGTGACCCTGAAATTTTTCGGCAAACTGCCATTGAGAGAAGTGTATGAGATCAGCAATGGCATAAAAGGCGTTGCAGGGCGGCATGAAGCGTTCCGATGCGATATACGCGGCATTGGGGGTTTTCCGTCATTAGGGCGGCCGCGGGTATTATGGGCGGGAGTCGGCGCGAACATCGAGCTGGTACAGCAGGTAGCGATGGAGGTACTGGCGGAGATGGAAGCGCGCGGGTACGGGGCGGAGGAACGGCAATTTGTGCCGCACATAACCTTAGCGCGGTTTAAAGACCGGCGGGAATATGATGAAGGGAACGTGGAAACATTACTGCCGCGGTATGACAGGTATGAATTTGGCAGCACGGAGATAGAACGATTAGTGCTGTATTCGAGTGAACTAACGCCGGCCGGACCGGTATATACCCGGGTAGACTCCTGGGAATTGGGACGGGCCTGAAGGCACAAAAGGCACAATGAAGGATATAAGGAATTGAAAGAAGATTCTGAACATAGCGACTGTTATTTCAGAATAGTCTATAGGATTGTTGGACGGTTACGGTTTCTGTCCCACAAAGAATTGATGCGCGTGATGATCAGGGCGTTTCGCCGCGCCCGACTGCCGCTGGCATACAGCCGGGGCTATCATCCCCACCCCCTGATTTCGTTTGGTCCGCCGCTATCCGTCGGGATGGCGGGAACGGCGGAACTGTTAGATATCAGGTTGATTGAATCCCGGCCGCCTGAACAGATAGCCGAAGCAGTAGCGAGACAGATGCCAGCGGGCATCACGGTCACGGAAGTACTCCCGCTTGAAGCGGGCGCCGGCGCGATACACGCGCAGGTTAGAGCTGCCGGCTATGCGTTCACGTGGCCTGCCATGTCACCGGCAGCGGGAGCTGCCATACCCGAATTACTGTCCCGCGGGGACGTAATAATTACGCGTACGACCGCGAAACGGACACGCACGCTGGATGTCAGGCCGGGAATATATGACATGACGGAAGAGCCTCCTGACTGCAGGCTGCAGCTGGCATTATCACCGGCGTTGCATGTAAGGCCTCAGGAAGTAATCGCGGCAATGACGGGGTGGACGGACGACCAGATACAGCGCATCGTAATAACTCGAACCGGGTTTACAGGCACAGGGCCGTTCCCCGGTTCCACCCCGAACACATATGGAACGACAGATTATCATTGATGCGGAGCAGCAGCAGGAGCGGCGGGTAGCCATCCTGGAAGACAAAACAATTGAAGAGTATTATATTGAGCGGACGGATATCGAGCGATATGTGGGCAATGTTTATAAAGGGAAAGTTATCAATGTCGTCCCGGCTATCCACGCGGCGTTTGTCGATATCGGCCTTGAGAAAAACGGATTTATCCATATCGATGATGTGGATGCCAGCGCGGTAGAAGCGATCGAAGCGGAAGAGGGCGAAGAGCGGCCGGCGAGGAAACAGATGCAGACGCGGCAGATAGCCGATCTGCTGAAGGAGGGACAGGACTTGATCGTGCAGGTGGTTAAAGAGCCGCTGGGCACCAAGGGAGTACGGCTGACGAATAACATCAGTCTTCCGGGCCGATTCCTGGTATTTCTTCCGTATGAGAAGCAGATTGCGGTTTCGCGTAAAATCGCCCAGCCGGAAGAGCGCCGGCGTTTGCGGCAATTAGCAGGCTCGATCAAGCTGCCGGACAACTGCGGATTGATAGTGCGCACGGCGGCCGAGGGCTGCACGCCGAAGGAATTCGCCAATGATGTCCAGTACCTGATAAACCTCTGGACATCGATCGAGGCTAGAATCGAGAGCAGCACGCCTCCGGCGATAGTGCACCAGGAGCTGGATTTGATACTGCGGACGATTCGAGACAGTTTCGGAGAGGATGTATACCGGATCGTGGTCAATACAAAGGATGAGTACAAGCGGATTCATGAATTTGTGAGCCAGTTCGTACCGGGAGCGAAAAAGGATGTGCAATTATACCAGGGCAAGCAGCCGGTGTTTGACAAATGGGGAGTACAGCGGGATATCGATCGGGCGTTCCGGCGCAAAGTCTGGCTGAAGTGCGGCGGATATATTGTGATAGACCAGACCGAGGCGCTGGTTGCAATCGATGTCAACTCGGGCCGGCATGTCTCCTCGGAGAACCTGGAGGACACGGTAACCCAGACGAATCTGGAGGCAGCGGATGAGATTGCCAGGCAGCTGCGGCTGAGGAATGTTGGGGGGCTGGTGGTAATCGATTTCATCGACATGCGTTCACGCCAGAACCAGCGGGACGTACTGCTGCGATTTCAGACCGGGCTCAGAAAGGACAAAGCCAAAAGCAGCATCCTGCCGATCAGCGAATTCGGCCTGGTAGAGATGACGCGCCAGCGGATGAAAGAATCGATCAGCCAGTCGGTGTATGAAGATTGTCCGTATTGCAAAGGGCGCGGGACAGTAAAGTCGATGGTGTCGGTCTGTCTGGACCTTCAGCGCGAGATTAAAGCCCAGCTGCATGAGAACAGGATAACGGAGCTGCGGGCAGATGTGAGTCCCGCCCTGGTCAGTATAATTCAGGAAAACATTGGCATACTGCAGGAACTGGAAGATGAGTTTCATGTGCAGATCACCGTATGCGGTAACGCCAATCTACATATAGAAGAGTTTAAACTCTATCATCATAAAAGTGGTAAGGCGTTGAACAGTGTCTACCGGAAGTAAAGGAATGTATTATGCCTACGTATGATTACCAATGTGAGAAGTGCAAGCATGCTTTTGAAGTGTTTCAATCAATGAATGATAAACTATTGCGGACCTGCCCGGAATGCGGCGGCAAAGTAAAACGGCTGATCGGCACCGGAGCGGGAGTAATTTTTAAGGGTTCGGGATTCTACGAGACTGACTACAAGCGCACAACCGCCGCGTCCAGTGCCGGACAGGAAAAGAAAGCCGACACCAAACCGGCCGAACCGGAAACGCCAGCCTCGCCTGACAAGAAATCCTGAACACCGGCCGAAATATATGTTGGCAAAACGAATAATACCCTGTCTGGATGTCAAAGCCGGCCGCGTCGTTAAAGGGATTAATTTTCTGGAACTACGCGACGCGGGCGACCCGGTTGAACAGGCGCGGATATATGATGAGCAGGGAGCCGACGAACTGGTTTTCCTGGACATAACCGCTTCGCATGAAGGGCGACAGACCATGATCGATGTCGTCCGCCGTACAGCCGCGGAATGTTTCATGCCATTGACGGTCGGCGGTGGTATTTCCACCACCGACGATATGCATGCTCTGCTGCGTGCCGGAGCGGATAAAATATCAATCAATACCGCTGCGGTACTGAATCCAACCCTGATAACGGAAGGTTCACGACTGTACGGGGCGCAGTGCATAGTCGTCGCGATC
Organism: uncultured bacterium; assembly: GCA_964499565.1. Taxonomy (GTDB): domain Bacteria; phylum Auribacterota; class UBA3054; order UBA3054; family CAZCLS01; genus CAZCLS01. The sequence continues at coordinate 8,283 of CAZCLS010000074.1, read as the reverse complement.
GATGCCCGCAACCGCTCGCTCGCTACGAAGGTAAATCTTGGCGAGGCGCATCCAATCGAGCTGACGTGGGATTATGCCGGCGTCGCCGTCGATCAGGATTCTGTTTGGGAAGTGTATATTCATGGCGGACGCACACCAACCGGTATCGATGCCTTGAAATGGGCCCGGTATGTCGAAGCGGCCGGGGCGGGAGAGTTGCTGGTAACCAGTATGGATTGCGACGGCACGCGGCAGGGGTATGATGTAGGGCTGCTGGCTGCAATCAGTGCGGCAACCAGCGTGCCGCTGATTGCGTCCGGCGGCGCGGGAACGTGTGAACATTTCTATGACGCTCTGACAAGCGGGCATGCAGACGCGGTGTTAGCCGCTTCTCTGTTTCATTACCGTGAACTGACTATAGCGGATCTGAAGGGATATCTGGCAGATCGGGGTGTGCCGGTGAGGAAGGTTGATGGTTGATGGAGTTGTCAGGGTTCAGGGTTCAGGGGTTACAGGAGTTACAGAGGTTACACTGCTCCATTATTCCAGTACTCCAGTACTCCATGATCATAGCTCGCACCCGGCCTCACCGAGACCGGCTACAAACCCATTACTCCAGTACTCCACACAGGCGGACACACGGGTCCACCCGGCCTCATCCGTCGAAAGCCGGACAGGCCGATACCGGTTTTTGATTCGAGTTGTAACCGTTTATTGGAGTACATGCTTTAGTGTGAATAAAAAAAGCAGCCTGAAGGCTGGACTCCAGCATGAGCATACACGGTTGGAATACACGCTTCAGCGTTTAATAACACTTACAAATCCGCCGGATCCCAGTCATCACCATACTGGAGTACAGGATAGTTCTCCCAGATTTCTTGTGCTTTTTCGTGTCCAACAGATTTCAGATACTTATGAACACTGGAGAAAGGCCAGTCCTGCCATTGTTTAACCACAGGATTGTTGTGGATATAATTCATAGTCGCAAAGAAATGCCTGTCAGATTTCATGACCTTTTCAGCTGAATTATGCCATACTTGTCTACCACGTTTGGTTTCCTGACCATTCCATTGATATGCGGTAGAGCCATGGAGTTGACCAAGGTTAGACAACACCGATAAAATTGCTGTAGTATCGATCAGTACATGATAATGGTTAGGGAGCAGTATCCAGGCGTAAATATTGTTGGAATTGGCATGTATAGTTTTCAATAATTTCATTTCAAAATTTTTCATGCGTGATAGAGAATAACCGATAATATGTGCGTGGTCATAACAGGCTGCCGTAATCATATACCGTGTACGATTGTTCGAATAATGGGGTGGGCTGTGCCAGGGTAAATGCTGGTTTTGACGATGATCCAAAATAGTTTTGCGTGCAGTTTCAGACAGATGTCTCCAATAATACATTGTCTACCTGCAATGTTATTCTTTGATGCAACAAAGTCTGTCTATATAAGTATAAATAATAGACAATGAAAATGCAAATAGAAGAAAAAAGCAGCCTGAAGGCTGGACTCCAACGTAGATCAGTGTGCAAAAAAAAGGCGAGCTGGAGGCTCGCCAGGTATGCGTATAACAGGTATGATATTTATTCCGCGGGAGTGATGGCGCTGACCGGGCAGACATCTACACAGGCACCGCAATCGGTACATTTGTCCGGGTCGATCTCGTAGATCGAATCACCCTGAGAAATGGCCTGGACCGGACATTCCGGTTCACAGCTGCCGCAGGATACGCATTCATCTGAAATTACATGTGCCATTAAATCTCCTTGGCCGTTAGTTACAAACTATATTAAAGACCTTTAGGTACTATCTAAACAATAGGTATTGTACAAAAAAGCACAAAAAAGGTCAAACAATAACCTTTTAAATCGATATGAAGGAGACTGAAAGTAAAACCGAGTGAAAGCAGGCGAGTGAAAAATTATTGAAAGAGAGAAAAACAAATCTGCGCGGGCAAAAAACGGCCAAAAGGGCTTATTTAGCCCCATACCAAAATATTCGCGCAAATGCAAAGAAAAACCATTTTGGGACAAAAACGGCTCAGAATGCAAAATAAAGCGTTTCGAGGTTTGACTTTTAAAGCCTTTTTTTGTATAATAATGATTATAAAAATACAGTATAACGTAGTGTATTTTGCCTAATTCTACAATATAAACGGGAGTGCTGCATGGCAACAGATGGACAAAAATATGATGCGACGACCATTACGGTTCTTGAAGGCATCGAAGCCGTCCGGAAACGGCCCGCTATGTATATCGGCGACACGGGCGTGCGCGGTCTGAACCACTTGGTATTTGAGGTGGTCGACAATTCGATTGACGAGGCATTAGCGGGCTACTGCGACAAAATAGAAGTCAACATTCATCCGGATAATTCCGTTACGGTCGTGGACAATGGCCGCGGCATTCCGGTTGACATGCATAAAAAAATGAACAAACCGGCCCTGGAAGTAGTCTTGACGACACTGCACGCGGGCGGAAAATTCGACAAACAGAGCTATAAAGTATCAGGCGGCCTGCACGGGGTGGGTGTGTCATGCGTCAATGCCCTGTCGGAATGGTTGGAAGCCGAGGTAAAGCGCGACGGGCATGTGTATCACATGAAGTTTGAACGCGGGAAGACCGTCGGGGGAATTGAAGAGATCGGCAAGTCGAAGCAGACCGGCACGAAAATCACGTTCAAGCCGGACGACGAGATATTTGAAACGATGGAAATCAGTTTTGACATCATAGCTAACCGGATGCGGGAGCTGGCGTTTCTCAACAATGGCATTTCGATTACGATCAAGGATGAGCGCGAAGAAAATAAGGAAAGCAAATTCAAGTATGACGGAGGAATCGTATCATTTGTTGAATATCTGAACAAGAGCAAAGTACCGCTGCACACCAAGGTGATTTATTTTTCCAAGGAAAAGGAAGATGTTATAGCGGAAGTGGCGATTCAGTTCAACGAAAGTTATACTGAAAACATTTACAGTTTTGCCAACAACATCAACACGATTGAAGGCGGTACCCATCTGAGCGGGTTCCGGGCGGCATTGACGCGGACGTTAAACACGTATTTAAAGAACAACATCCAAAGCAAGAACGGCAAGGGCGGCGTATCGGGAGAAGATATCCGGGAAGGGCTGTGCGCCGTAATTTCGGTTAAAGTCGCCGAACCGCAATTTGAAGGCCAGACAAAAACCAAGCTGGGTAACAGCGAGGTACAGGGTATTGTGGAATCGATCGTGAATGAAGGCCTGGGCATATTTCTGGAAGAGAATCCGTCCGTCTCGCGCAAGATCATTGAAAAAGCGATCACGGCCGCGCGTGCGCGCGAAGCGGCGCGTAAAGCGCGCGATCTGACGCGGCGCAAAGGCGCCCTGGATTCGGCCGCTTTGCCCGGCAAGCTGGCGGACTGTTCCGAACGCGACCCGGCTCTGTGCGAAGTCTATTTGGTTGAGGGAGATTCGGCCGGCGGTTCGGCCAAGCAGGGGCGCGACCGGAAATTCCAGGCGATCCTGCCGTTGCGCGGCAAGATCCTGAATGTTGAAAAAGCGCGCCTGGACAAAATTCTGAGCAGTGATGAAATCCGGAAAATAATCACCGCCCTGGGCACCGGGGTCGGTTCGGACGATTTCGACATAGAGCGGGCGCGCTATCACAAGATCGTGATCATGACTGACGCGGATGTTGACGGGGCGCATATCCGGACATTGCTGCTGACGTTCTTTTTCCGGCAGATGGTGGAATTAATCAAACACGGCTATATTTATATCGCCCAGCCGCCGCTCTACCGGGTTACGCGGCGGCGCAAGGAGCGCTATCTCAACACCGATGAGGAGATGAACGCGTATTTATTAGACCTGGGGATAGAAGATGTGCAGTGTTATATCGGAACGAACAAAACATCACTGACACAACTGCAGTTCAGGGAACTGCTGGAAGCCCTGGTCAAGCTGGAAGGCTACACAACCATGCTGGAGCGCAAGGGAATCAATCTGGACGAGTATTTCGCGACCCAGGACGACAAGGGCAACCTGCCGCTCTACCGGGTAAAAATCGATGGAGAACCGCGCCTGGTGCTGAACGATAATCAATTGAGGGAACTGACCGAGGCGGCGGAAGCTGAAGCGGGAGCGGAGGTCGAGTTGACGGATGATTTATTCAATCGTGAAGGAGGCGCCGGGGAAGGCGAGGAGCCGGAGAAAGACAGCATCAAAATAGATGTAACGGAATTATTTGAATCGCACCAGATCGTCAAACTGGCCCAGGAAATCAAAAAGCGGCGTTTGAATCTGACGCAGTGGTCCTGTCCGGAGCCGGAGGAGAGGGCGGACGGCAGCATTGTTGAGGACACGCTGCGCGAAGAGATAGCCTTTTTGCAGACCGGCGAGGTAAAGACGCCGGTATGTTCGCTGATCGAGCTGCTGGAACTGGTGCGCGGCAACGGGCGCAAAGGATTGCAGATACAGCGCTATAAAGGGCTGGGCGAGATGAACGCGAACCAGTTATGGGAAACGACCATGGACCCGCAGCGGCGCACGCTGCTGAAGGTAATGATTGATGACGCGATCGAAGCCGATGAAATATTTACGGTATTAATGGGTGATGAAGTGAGCTGCCGGCGAGAATTCATCGAGCAGCACGCCAAGAGCGTAACGAATCTTGATGTTTAACCTGTAAGGTATAGCAACGCATGGATCAGAATCTTTACACGCAAAATGAACGGATAGTCCAGGTTTCGGTAACCAGCGAGATGAAAAAATCGTTCATTGATTACGCCATGAGCGTGATTATCAGCCGGGCTTTGCCGGAAGTCCGTGACGGCATGAAACCGGTTCACCGCCGGATACTGTACGCGATGTTCCGGGAAGGATTGCTGCACAACCGCAAATACACGAAGTGTGCCGGTGTGGTTGGCGAAGTGCTGAAGAAGTATCATCCGCACGGCGACAGCGCGGTGTACGACACCTTAGTACGCATGGCCCAACCCTGGAACATGCGCTATCCGCTGATCGACGGCCAGGGTAATTTCGGGTCGATTGACGGGGATTCAGCCGCGGCGTACCGGTATACCGAATGCCGCATGACGGCCCTGGCGGAGGAGATGCTGGGAGACATAGACAAGGACACGGTTGAATTCGTGCCTAATTTTGACGAATCGGACAAAGAGCCGACGGTACTGCCGACGAAAGTGCCGCAGCTGCTGCTGAACGGCACGGCGGGCATCGCGGTCGGCATGGCCACGAATGTGCCTTCTCACAACCTGGTCGAGTTGTGTGACGCGATCATCCTGACGATGGAGAATCCGCATTGCACATTGAAGGATTTAATGGATGTGATGCCGGGACCTGATTTTCCGACGGGGGGAATCTTGTGCGGCACATCAGAGATCAGAAACCTGTACCGGACGGGCCGGGGCCGGCTGCGGGTACGCGGGAAAGCGGGCGTGGAACCGACGAAGCAGGGCAAGGAGAACATCGTCATTTCCGAAATCCCCTACATGGTCAACAAATCCAATTTAGTGACGATGATCGCCAAGCTGGTGAACGACAAGAAGATCACGGGAATATCCGACCTGCGGGATGAATCGGACAAGGACGGCATCCGGGTCGTGGTAGAGCTGAAGCGCGGGGAAATTCCGGAAGTGGTGTTGAATCAACTGTACAAGCACACCCAGCTGCAGACGACATTCGGGGGCATCCTGATATCGATAGAAGACGGGCAGCCGCGCACGTTAGGGCTGAAGCAGATGCTGGAGTATTTTGTGCAGCACCGCAAAGACGTCATACTGCGGCGCACGCGCTATGACCTGGCGAAGGCGGAACGGCGCGCACACATAGTCGAGGGCTTCCTGAAAGCGCTGGATATTGTCGACCAGGTGGTGAAACTGATCCGGGCCTCCAAGAACCGGGAGGAAGCGCGGGTAGGATTGATAGAGCAGTTCGCGTTTACTGAGATCCAGGCTAACGCGATTCTCGACATGCGTTTGTACCAGCTGACGGGGCTTGAGCGCGAGAAGCTGCAGGATGAGTATGCCGAACTGCTGAAACAGATCGAATATTTCAAATCAATTCTGCGCAGTGAGGACATTCTGCGCAGTATTATTATCGAAGAGCTGCAAAGCCTGAAAAAGCGCTTCGGCGACGCGCGCAGGACCGACATCATCGAACAGGTGGAAGACCTGCAGATTGAAGACCTGATCGCGGACGAAACAACCGTCATTACCGTTACGCATGGCGGTTACATCAAGCGCTGTCCGGTCTCGGCTTTCCGGGCTCAGCACCGCGGCGGTTCGGGCGTGCGGGGCATTACGATGAAAGACGAGGATTTTGTCGAGCATGTCTTTACCGCGTCGACGCACGATTACCTGTTGATATTTACGATGTCGGGCCGGGTGCACTGGCTGAAAGCGTACGAGGTGCCGAAGATGGCCCGGGACGCCAAAGGCAAATCGATTGTCAACCTGCTGAGCATAGACAATGATGAGAAGATAGCCTCCCTGCTGCGAATCCGCGAATTTGATGACGCGCGTAATATTATGATGTGCACACGCAAGGGTATTGTCAAGAAAACCAAGCTGTCGGCCTACAGTCATCCGCGCCGGGGCGGGATCATCGCGATTAATATCGATGATGACGATACGCTCGAAAGTGTTGAGATTACGGAAGGCGATAATGATGTTCTGATTGTTACGCGGGACGGCATGTCAATCCGCTTCAACGAAAAGAATTGTCGTGAGATGGGCCGGACAACGCGCGGTGTGCGCGGCATCAAGCTCCACAAAGACGATTATGTCATAGACATGGAAGTGATTGACGATGATAACACCAGCGTGTTAGTCCTGACGGAAAACGGATATGGAAAGCGAACCACCTTCAGTGAATGGCGCGGGCAGAATCGCGGGGGCAAGGGAGTTATTACAATAAAAACAACCAAGCGCAATGGCAAGGTCGTAAGCGCCTTTACGGTTATGGACAGCGATGAGATCGTGATGATAACCGAGAGCGGCCAGTTGTGCCGGACGCGGGCGGGTGAGTTCAGGGAAATCGGACGCAACACCCAGGGAGTCAGAGCCTCGCGCCTGGCGGACGGAGACAAATTAGTCTGCGCGGCCCGGGTACTGCCGGAAGACAGCACCGATGAAGACGGCTTCCAGCCCGATTTACCGGATGACGTTGAACCGTTCGAGGATGAGGCAACACAGAAACGTGATGAGGCCGCGGACATGGCCGAACCGATAGATGATGATGAGGCAGAGGACGGGAACGACCAGCTGGAAGACGAAAGCGACGAGAGTGAAACTGACGAAGAGATAGAAGATTAACACGAGTAATATTACACGACGAAGGATACCCCATGGCAATTAAAGCAAAAGTAAGCACACGCACACCGTGTGAAGTGATTATCACGACCGAGGTAGAGCGGCCGGACCTGGAAGCGGCCTATGAGCGCACATACAAGCGGTATCAGCGCTGGATAGAGCTGCCGGGATTCAGAGCCGGCAAAGCGCCGCGGCACATGATCGAGCAGAAATACACGGATCAATTGAAAGCGGCAACGGTCGAAGACCTGGCGACCGCGATATTGCGCTCGGTGCTGAAACAAAACAAATTAGAGCCGATTACCAGTCCGCGCATGACGGAAGAACCGGAATATCCCGAGAGCGGTCCTCTGACCTTCGGGGTTGAATTGGAAGTATCGCCGGCGGTTGAGCTGAAGGATTATTCCGGCATGAAACTTACCAAACGGAAAGCGGCGATCAGTGATGATGATGTCGAGAAGACGCTGAAATCGATTTTGGAACAGCATGCCACGTATGAAGAACTCACCGAAGAGCGCCCGGCGGCGTTCGGAGACTGGGTTGTCGTAGATTATAGCGGCACGGTAGAAGAGCAGGAAGTGCTCAAACGCGCGAATGCCTGGGTTGAGATCAGTTCCGAATCACGCGTGCCCGTGCCGGGTTTCGCGGAAGAACTGATGGGTGTCAAAAAAGGTGAGGTGCGCGAGTTTAGCATGACTGCCCCGGCGGATTTCTTCAAAAGTGATGTAGCCGGAAAACAAATCGCGTTCTCCGTCACTGTCAGTGAAGTGCGCGAACGGGTTATTCCCGAACTGACGGATGAATTAGTCAAGACGATTGACCCATCCTGTACGACGCAGGAAGAACTGAAGGAAGCGATCAGGAAAAACCAGTTGCAGTATCGCGGCGCGGAAGAACAGCGCCGGCTGCGCGACCTGGCCCGGGAACAGTTAGTGCAGATGCATCCCATACCGCTGCCGCCCTCTATTGTGCATGGCAGAGTCCGGCGC
>CAZCLS010000073.1:0-12032 GCA_964499565.1 uncultured bacterium | reverse complement strand
GCGGGATCAGTCCTGGCGGTAGACGAATATTATCTGGATAAAGGTGAAGTGCCGCCTGAAATGCTTAAGGAAATCGCTGAACTGCATACGAACGTATTAAACACGTTTATACCTGAATACCTGAAAGGCATTGCCTCCCGCCTGGGACATTTACGCCACCGCACAACGGTATCAGCCCTGGAAGATATCCTGAAAAAATGTGATGAGATCGAAAAACAGAATCCCCGCCCGGAAGTTGTTGAAAATCTCAATATCACACGCGCTTATACCATTTTCGGACTGTTGAAATTTTCACGCTATTATCCCGAGTGTAACCGGATTATCAGCGAACATTTCCGCATGAGCCGCCCGGTAGGCATCGCTATGATCAAATCGCGCTATCCTGATATGTTCAAATTACTGGGTTCTGAAATCAACCGGCTGTTCGACGCCTATCCCTCTCTGCAGGAAAATCTGGCCATGGCCAACGATATTAAGCGTCGTTATCCCGGGGTTGAATTCGTCATGCAATCACGCTTCCCCGACGACCCGTATGCCGTCGATCCGGAATTGCTGAATACCATGCTTGAAATCGCTGTGACCCTCGAAGATTCACGCTCCCCTAATGGCGCCCAGGTCTGTAAACGCATGCTCAGTCACGAAGGCTCTTTCTTCTGGGAAAAACTCGTGTACCGCGCTTATGCCAATTTAGCTATTCATCCCGCCCAACGCTACGACTTCCTCCGCCGACGCCTCAGTTTCTCGCGCAACAAGGAATCTGACCAGTGTGTGTGGAATCTTAGCAAACCGGATTCAATTCTCTTTTCCATCAAAAATATTTCCACTGAAGCTTTTCTGATCCTTACGATGTGGCGCATGCCCGTGCCCCTCAGCCAGAAAGTCACCGACACGGTAAAATCTCTTACCAGTACTTCGTTTACCGCCCGTGCTGCCGCGATTGACTGCCTGGCAACTACTCCCGAATCATCCCGTTCTCTGAAAAGTGTGCTTTATTATAACGACACCGATACCCGCCATTTTATGGCGGTACGCCTGTCAACCGAAACCAATGATATCGCAAAAATTCTGCTCAACCGCCTGGCTGATGACAAGGACCCCGCCGTAGCCGCCGATGCCCTGCGCGCCATAGGTCGGGAATAACCTTTGCATCGCGGGCGGACGCAAGGCCCGTCCCTACACCCTGATTCCCATGATCATTTTGTTGTAAAATTATTTTGTAATAAAATTGTGCCAACGTATTGTTCCAATCCTTCGCTTCTGGTACAATAGAATGTAACCGTTGTATAACCCTTTTGGAGTGTCCCTATGATCATCCTGCGCATTATCGGTATTCTGTATATTCTCCTTGGTGTCTGGTGTACAGTGCTGCCCGGCCAAGTCTCTCAGTCGGTTGGATTCCACCTTATGAATGGTCCCGGCATGTCTGAATTCATTACCGGTTACGGCGGTCTCGAAGTCGGTCTTGGCCTGGCGATGCTGGTTACCAGCTTTAGTGCCCGCTGGCGTAAAGGCGGCTTGGCTTTCGCCTTTATTCTTTCCGTTTGTCTGCCGCTCTTCAGAGTGCCTACGGTTATTTTGTTCGATGTCCACCATATTACCTACATCCTGATGGCTGCTGAAATAGTGCTTGCCGTCCTCTTAGGATTGGCCCTGTGGCGTGAAATGCAAAGCGTGAAACGATAATCATGTTCAATCTGCTTTCTTACTAGTGAACGATTGACTACGTAGGTTTTATGAAAGTATCATCTGCTTTTTATAGTCTGCAGGTACCCTTGCTTTCCTGTTGTACAATCCTGCTGCTCCTCTTCAGCAGTGGATGTTCGTCAGAAAATTCTCCTCCACAAACTGTTCCTGTCATTCCCGTATCTGAAGAATTGGTATCCAATAATACCGCCTTCGCTCTGAATCTTTACCAGCAGCTCAAAAACCGGGAAGGCAACCTTTTCTTCTCGCCTTACAGCATATCAACCGCACTGGCTATGACCTTCGCCGGCGCGCGCGGCGATACGGAACGGCAAATGGCGCAAACATTGCACTTCACACTCCCTCAAGACCATCTGCACCCGGCGTTTGCTGTTCTGAAGAATAACCTGAATGCCGCCCAGGAAAAAGGACTGATCACTATACTCATCGCCAACTCACTCTGGCCCGATGCGGAATACCCGCTTAAAAAAGAATTCCTGGAGTGTGTTACCCGGAATTATCAAACTCACATCACAGCCCTGGATTATATCCATCAGCCGGAGACTGCACGCAAAACCATCAATACGTGGGTGGAAGATAAAACCAATGATAAAATCAAAGACCTTGTCCCACCAGGTATTCTGGATGGGACTACTAAACTCGTATTGGCTAATGCTATTTACTTTAAGGGCGACTGGGCTAATTCTTTCAAAAAAAGTGATACCAGGGAACTACCGTTCCATGTTTCACCCAGCCAAACCGTTTCCACACCATTGATGTTTCAGAAAGATGAATTCGGCTATTACGAAGACTCTGACATACAGATGCTGAAACTGCTCTATGCGGGCGAAAGACTATCTATGATAGTTATTTTACCAAGGAAACAAGAGAATCTTGATGCTATTGAACATGCCATCACTGTTAATACATTACAACACTGGATAGACGGCTTGCATACAATTGATGTGTCTGTCTGGCTGCCAAAATTTACTTCGACCGACGAATTCAATCTCGGCACGGCTCTAAAAGAATTGGGAATGATAGACCCATTCAATGCACATGCCGATTTTTCCGGGATGGATGGTACTAGCACCTTGTTTATTTCTGCTGTAATTCATAAGGCATTTGTAGACATAAACGAAAAAGGCACCGAAGCCGCGGCCGCCACTGGGGTGGAAATGGCTTTGACATCAGTATCTATTGCAACAGAATTTCGGGCTGACCATCCCTTCTTGTTTTTCATCTATGACAATAATACTAAAAGCATTCTCTTTATGGGCCGGTTGTTAAATCCCACTAATTAATTTTTTACTCCATATAAGTTTACCTCAATTGGAGTCTGTGTGAACCCGGTTTATAGAATTCTCCTGTTTGTCATCTTCGCCATTGTAATGGCCTTGTACGACTATCTCAGGTATAAACGCTTTATCAGGACCAAAGAATATGCCGCTGTCATGCTGGCTGGCCTGGTCGGTGGAGTATACGGCGGACTGAACGACATTGTGACCGGTACCATTTCTCCCGAATATTTCATTTACGGCAAAGACATTCCCGTTGATATTTTCACCCTATTCAGTGCTGTCAAGGTAGGCTTGATAGCGGGTATTTCCGGCGGGTGCGTCCTGGGGATTATTCTGATATACATCAGAGGCACATGGTTTCCGCAGTGCAGTATGCTCCGGACGATCAGTCAATTCTGGAAACCGATTGCCTGCGGCATCCTGTTTTCTCTGGTTTTTGCCCTGTGTTTCAACCGTTTCGATTCCTTCAATCTGCTTGAATATACCGAAGCATTTCTGAATCCCGACCAGCAGCATGGATTCATTACCGTGTGGTGGGAGCATACCGGAGTCTACACCGGCGCCCTGGCAGGTTCGGTCTGGGCCGTTCTGTCACTTCGCAAATAGAACACCGGCACCGCCCGAATGACATTGGCCGCTACCGCCTCGTCGATGGCTGAGGACAGCCACCCTCCATCGTTTTCGGCATACCGTTTTCCATCCTGGGGGATCCACCACTGTACTCTTTGTCCGAACAGTCAGACAGGTCAGACAGGTCAGACAGGTCAGACGTGTCAGACGTGTCAGACAAGTCAGACAATTCAAGCTAAAGCATTTACTCCAGAAGCTTCACCCACGCATTGGAATTCACCCTTCAGTCAAAAGCCTGATGGATCAGCGTGCCTGTATTCCAAGTTAACTTTTTAGCTATGACTTAATAAAACACGTGGTTGACAATTAGTATGCATATTATTATACTTTACCTTTTTACAGCAGTATATAATATATATCAACGATACAAGGAACCATACTATGACTGAAACAATCACAAAAGCTACATTCGAAACCTCGGAAGGTTCATTTACGATCGAATTCCTGCATGACAAAGCCCCCAAAACCTGCCAGAATTTTATTACCCTGGCTAAGGACGGCTACTATGACGGGCTGATCTTTCACCGCGTTATTGACGGATTCATGATCCAGGGCGGCTGCCCGCACGGTACCGGCACCGGCAATCCCGGCTACACGATCAAAGCCGAATTCAATGAAACCAAACATGCCCCCGGCATCGTTTCCATGGCCCGTTCCTCCGACCCCAACAGCGCCGGTTCGCAGTTTTTTATCTGTGTTGGTGTCCATCCCCACCTCGACCGCCAGTACACCGCCTTCGCCAAAGTTACCGAAGGGTATGATATCGTTGAAAAAATCAGCGAAGTACCGACCGGCCCATCCAACAAACCGGTCACACCGGTGGTGATTGAAAAAGTCGTTCTGGCTTGAATTACCGGTCTGACACGTCCGACATATACCAGCTTCACCCCCGAACACCACACTCACCGTAATCATTTATCGATGCCAGGGGTCAGGATGCCAGGGGTCAGAGCTTGAATTAGTCCATTGAATTGTATGTCATTGCTATCGTTATAAATAGAATGGCATGGACTGATTCAAGCTCTGACCCCCGGAACGCTTGTTCATCAAAATTCCGCAATCCGCAATCGAAAATCCACGGGTACTGCTTCCACTATTGCGCCCGAATCCTCCCTCTGGTATAATATCAACGATGCGGTTAGTGCCGCGTCCGTCCCCGTATCCGTCAAAGCGCACGCGGGAACAGTAACGCCTTTGTTATATTACTATCTATGAAGTCCGGTATCCTGACGCTGCTGCTCTTGAGCTGCAGCAATATTTTTATGACCTTCGCATGGTATGGTCATCTTAAAAATCTCTCACACAAACCGTGGATTATTGCCGCGTTAATCAGTTGGGGTATCGCCCTGTTCGAATACCTGCTCCAAGTGCCCGCAAACCGTATCGGTCATCAGGTCATGAGTGTCGGCCAACTCAAAATCATGCAGGAAATTATCACCTTGAGCATATTTGTGCCTTTCTCACTCTTATATTTGAAAGAACGGCTGAATATTGATTATCTCTGGGCGGGTCTGTGCCTGCTCGGTGCTGTCTTTTTCCTGTTCCGCCGTAAACTTTTCGGCGCGTAACCGGCACTCCAGGAGTCAGAGCAATGGATGAACGTAAAACTCAATCTCCCCCCCCTGTTTTCATCGTTTGCCCTGATGACAATGACCTTGTTCATATTTTGACGAAAGCAGATGTGCTCTTTCACCGGTGTGAATCTGCTGAAGACGCCCTGGCCGCCGCGCCGAAAGGAGCCGCTCTGCTCCTGCTATCCGGAGGAAACCCGCAGACGTGCACGCCTGTTCCCGCCAATCTACTCGAATTGGCTGACACGAAATCCCTGAACGTTTTTATTGAATTTCCCGAACATATTCCCGGATTGCCTGCCGGGCCTGTTCAGCATACAACCCACGAGCGCGCGGTGGTTACCTCTTCTTTTTTCGGAGACGCTCTGGCTCCTATGCGCATCCTTATGCCGCATGACTGCTATTATATTCCTATGGAAGCGGCTCACCCGCACCTGGTTCTTGCCAAGGTAGCCGGCACTGACACAGCCGTGTATGGTCTGGATGACACGCCTTCATATCCCCTGCTTTTCACACATGCCGACGGAAGGATCATTATCTCAACTGCCGTGCTCAGCAATGTTATACGAGCGCGGGCAATGCCCGTCAGCGCCTGGCACACTGTCTGGCAGGCCATTCTAAACTGGCTTGTGCCTGACTGTCATTTACCGGTACTACACTGGTCTCCTGCCGTTTATCCTTCGTACAAAAAAAACGAGCCGGTTCCCGAGACAGCTCTGCCTGCCGCAGTTTTACGCGGAAGCGAATGGTACAAACAGGCCCGCTTCCTCGTTCATCCTGCCTGGGAAAACCACTTTCAGCAGTGGGGAATCACCTACCCTTTCATGGGCCCCTGCCCGACAGCTGCCACGGAAGCCGGCGACGGATCGCACGGATTGCTGGAGGGACATTGCTCAACAATTCTGGCTGACGGCTCCCAGAATATCCGCTGGTGGCGAAGAGCCGATTGTACCAGCGAAGGCGCCATGGCATTCGCCCTTTCCAGCATGCTTGACCGTAACAACCACAACCGGGCTGTTGCCGGTAATCTTCTGCACTACCTGTACGAAACATCCGGCATGCTGGCTGGTCCGCGCATAGATCCTTACAGTCCGTCATACGGATTAATCAGTTGGGCAACCACTCATCCGGATATCTACTGGGGAGATGATAACGCGCGGGTAATCCTGTCGACCATTGCCGCCTCCGCGACCTTGAAAGATCAGCGCTGGCATGAACCGTTAGTGCGATGTATCCTGGCTAATTTCCGCACAACCGGCCGTTACGGGTTCCGGGGCGAATGTCTGTTGGAAGAGCAGCTGAAAGAAAATGGCTGGAAATATTTTATGAATCTGGATACTATTCATCCAGCACCACACTTCGAAGCATGGGCCTGGGCCGCTTATCTCTGGCTGTATGATAAAACCGGTTATGAACCCCTGCTTGAACGTTCCCTGTCTGGTTTGCGCCGAACTATGGAAGCCTATCCCCATCAGTGGCGCTGGACTAACGGTATGCAGCAGGAACGCGCCCGCATGCTGTTACCGCTCGCCTGGCTAATCCGGGTTAATGACTCGCCCGAACACCGCCAGTGGCTCATGTATATGGCCCGGGAATTACTTTCATACCAGGATGCATCCGGAGCGCTGCGCGAACAAATCGGGGAAATCGGCATGGGTGCCACGCGGCCGCCTCAATCAAATGCCGAATTCCCGCGCAGCGAAGCGCCGCTTATTCAAAACAATGGCGAACCAACCGCGGATTTACTCTACACCTGCAATTTCGCCCTGACCGGTCTGACCGAAGCCGCCGCGGCAACTGCCGATCAATCTCTGATTCAAGCCGGTAAAAAATTGGCTGATTTTCTTGTCCGGATCCAGATGCGCAGCAAGTCCCATCCGGAATTTGACGGTGCCTGGTATCGTGCTTTTAATTTTAACCTCTGGGAACCATGGGCTTCCAATGCTGATTATGAATGGGGACCCTGGTGCACCGAAACAGGCTGGATTCAGGGCTGGATTACCGCAACACTGGCTTTGCGCCATATGCATACCTGCCTGTGGGACCTGAGCGCCGATATTTCCATTGGTCATCATTTCACACACTATTCTTCCATAATGCTTGACTGATACTAAGGAGTTATAATGAGCTTCGAACCTGATTATCGTCACTTTGCCGTCTGTATGAAAAATATCCGGCCTGCCCGCCTGCCCCTGTACGAGCATATTATTGAAGCCGCGTCAATGGAAACTATTCTGGGTCTCAGTTTTAAAAAACTTCTTAACGGTACTTCTGCGGACAAGCATGAGTTTTTCAGTAATTACTGCCTGTTCTTTCGTGATATGACCTATGATGTCGTATCGTTTGAATCATGTATTTGCGAAATTCTGCCCGGCCATGGCGCGCTCAGCGGTGGTCGTCCCGGTCCTGTTCAAACCCGAGCCGATTTTAACCGCTATCCCTGGGATGACATTCCTGTCCTTTTCAGGGAACGGTCTCAACCGCGTTTTGATGCTCTTGCTGCTTCTCTGCCTCCCGGCATGAAAGCCGTCGGCGGTGTCGGTAACGGCGTGTTTGAAATCAGTGAAGACCTGGTCGGCCTCGAGCACCTTCCATTCATGGCTGTCGATGATCCGGAGTTGTACGCCGACCTGTTTGTCAGGATCGGTGATGTGATGCTTACAATCTGGTCTGAATTTCTCGACCGCTACAAAGATTCTTTTGTCGCCGGCCGCTTCGGTGACGACCTGGGGTTCAAATCGTCATTGTTAACCGATCCGTACACAGTGCGCGAGCATATTATTCCTCAATACCGCAGGATAATCGATGCGGTCCACGCCGCCGGTTTACCGTTCCTGCTGCATTCCTGCGGATGTATTTTCGAGACAATGGATGATCTCATTGCCTGTGGCATCGATGCTAAGCATTCTAATGAGGATGCTATCGCTCCCTTCTCGCGCTGGATTGATTTGTATGCGGACCGGATCGGCCTGGCTGGCGGGTTTGACATGGATTTTCTGTGCCGGAACAATCCTGAAGACATTACAGCCGCAGTAATTGAACTGGGGGGGAACTATAGGCGGCAGGCAAAAGGGTACGCTTTAGGCTCAGGCAATTCAATCCCACCCTATATTCCCGCGGAAAACTACCTGGCGATGATCGAAGGCGCGCGAAAACTGCGCGAAATGGAATGCACGCTCTGAACTATGCCTGGCTAATCCTTCAACAACAACCGCCGGGCCTGGTCGACATCCTTGTCGCCCCGGCCGGAAAGATTAACGATCACGAGTTTACCTTTGCCCCACGCCGCGCCGTTTTTTATCACTTCCGCTATCGCATGCGCGCTTTCAAGCGCGGGTATGATCCCTTCCAGCTGGCTTAGCTTTGTGAACGCGTCCAGTGTCTCCTCGTCCGTTGCGTACGTGTATTCAACATCTTTCCGGTCATGGAACCAGGCGTGCTGCGGCCCGACGCTGGCATAGTCAAGACCGGCTGAAACGGAATGAGTAAGGCTGATCTGGCCCGCGTCATCCTGGAGCACATAACTTTTGGAACCCTGGAACACTCCTAAACGCCCGGTGGCAAAACGTGCGGCATGCTTGCCGGTATCGATGCCATAGCCTCCGGCCTCAACACCTATTTTACGGATTTCCGTGTGTTCCATGAAATCATAAAACAAGCCGATTGAATTCGAACCGCCGCCGACACAAGCTACCAGGATATCCGGCAGACGCCCTTCGGCCTCGAGTATCTGCTGCTTTGCTTCCTTCCCGATCACGCGCTGAAATTCACGCACAATAGTCGGATATGGATGCGGCCCGCCTACCGTGCCAAGTATATAATGAGTATCCTCAACATTCGTTACCCAGTCACGCAAGGCTTCATTCATAGCATCTTTAAGCGTTTTCGACCCGGTTGTTACCGGCCGGACTTCGGTGCCCATCAGGCGCATGCGAAATACGTTTATCGCCTGGCGCCGCATGTCTTCCTCGCCCATATACACGACGCATTCCAGCCCCGCTAGTGCCGCCACCGTAGCTGTAGCAACGCCGTGCTGGCCCGCTCCCGTTTCCGCGATAATCCGCTTTTTCCCCATGCGCTTAGCCAGTAATATCTGCCCGACCGTATTGTTGATCTTGTGCGCTCCGGTATGAGCCAGATCCTCACGTTTTAAATATATTTTCGGGCCGCCCACAAGCGCGGAAAGACGTTCGGCATAATATAACGCCGTCGGCCGGCCGACATAATGCCGGTTGTAATATGCCAGCTCTCGCTGAAATTCAGGATCGGTCCAATATCGCTCAAACGCTTCTTCAACTTCCTGCAGAGCTACCATCAGCGTCTCAGGGACGTATTGTCCGCCATACGGTCCGAAATGACCGTCACCATACGTATGCTGCTCGCTACTCATTTTTTCTCACTATGGTATTATGCTATTCAGAGGATACCGGTGGAAACATAGGTTGTAATAAGCCACCACCATAAAACTATAAATATTACCGGAGAAACTATCAGCATAAACATCCGCAGTTTATTCCCCGTATATTCAAAAATCAGATAATACAGAAAAACAAACGGTACAAACAGGCAGGCCAGGCCCCACCACAGGCTGGTCTTGAAAGCATCTACCAGGATTATTATTTCACACACTAAGGCCGTTAGCATTAGTATAAAAAAGATAACAACACCAATCAGGGTCACAATCCCTTTTTTATTATTGACCGAAAAATTAAGGTTTCTTGTGTATTTTTGCACCTGCGTATCCATTGCCGTCTGGTCCCAACGGGTTGTGACGGTTATCGCCGTGTCCTGTCCAGCTGCCATAACATTTGTCGTAATTGTCACCCGGGCTTTTTTCCTTACTCCCGGTGCCAGGTCTTCTTTCCAGGTATTATAGTCAATCCGATTCACCAGGTTGGACTGGATTTCATACATGCCCGTTCCCTCGCGCTCATACACTCGCACTTTATCGTCTAATACTTCAACCCGGCCTTCTTCGTATGCTCCGTCATTAAACCAGATGATATCTCCCACAGCATTGTGAATACAGAATGCCAGCAGGAACAGTATAACACTGAAACTACCCGCTGATCGCCTCAGCTTTGTCGTGTGTTTATTATACATGACAGTCTACCGGTTGGTTAATGCTGCATAATACGGGCAGAACGCTTGCATGCCGCACCGCTCGCATGCCGGCTTCCGCGCTGAGCATATTTCGCGGCCGTGAGTTATCAGTCTGTGACTGAAATCCGTCCAGTCCTTACGGGGAATGCATGCCATCAATTCCTTTTCGATTATATCAGGATTCTCCTGTTTACTCAAACCGAGCCGCTGGCTCAGCCGCTTGACATGCGTGTCGACAGCGATGCCTTCCTGCTTGCCAAACGCTGTTCCCAAAACAATATTAGCGGTTTTTCGCGCTACACCCGGCAATTGAATTAATTCTTCCATTGTTTGCGGCACTTCTCCGTTAAAACGCTCTGCCATCATCGCTCCAGCGCCAATAATGCTTTTGGTTTTACTGTTGAAAAAGCCGGTTGACCTGATCTCAACCGCAAATTCCTCCGGATCGGCATTGGCATAGTCCGCGGCGCCGCGGTACTTCTCGAATAATGCCGGTGTTACCATGTTTACCCTTTTGTCCGTGCATTGCGCCGATAATATCGTCGCTACCAGCAGCTCGAGCGGCATGTTGTAATCCAGCGCGCAGGTCGCGTCCGGATAGGTTTTTCTCAGATACTCATTAACCTTCAGCGCCTGCTGCCGGTGTACACCGCCATTTCTAATATGTTTTTTCATGTCAATGCTTTACAAAATAATATTCTTCCGGATTTCCCCGTTCCAGCTTGTATATGATCGCCCCATTCAACCGGACAGTTATTTCCCAGGCAAAAGAATCATAACCTGCTTTTGTTCGGTTACTGAATGATTTCGATTTTAAATTGTTTTCATTATCATACTCGTACGTTTTTCCACGCTTAAATGTTTCACTTTGTTTATAAGGTGAAGAGAAGATTGCAAGGTTGCATTCTTTGCTTTCTGTAAGTTTTACCGGCCCATAGTTAATTGGATCTGCTTTTTTGATTTCTTTAGTCTCTTTATCTTTCAACCATTGGGTACACGTTACTGAAAACAGGTATGACTTGTTGGTATCTAAATTAGTGATATTTATATGTAATGTATCCTGGCAATTCTTGGTCTTTGCTTCCGTGCGGGATTTCATATACTCACCATCAAAATTACTTTCTTCAACCTGATATTCACTTTCCTGCGTTTTTATTTCTACTGATGCTCTTGCGTTTTTCAACATGCTGTTATACATGCTGTTTCGGGATACTTTTTTCCCGCCTACAATAAAGAAATTCTTGTTCGTAAGCTGTGCTTCGAGTTCAATATATTCCGGCAATGTCTTCAGCTGGCTGCCATCGCCTCCCGAGACCGTCTCAGCAGTGTCTTTCTGTGTGGCGGTGTTTCTGCTTTTTGTTGCCTTGGTCAGCCCCGATTGTTGTGATGAACACACGTCTGTCCCTATCGTTATTTCAGCTATTTCACCCGCTGAACAGCTGAGAACTGTTCCCATAATCATAGTACATATAAGCCCTGCTTTCATACTCACGATCCTGTGCTCCCTATAAAATTTTCTGGTCCTTCATCAAATAATTCTGAACATAATCTTTGACACTGTCTTCCAGAGAATGATACTCATAATCACATCCCGCTTTGCGCAGCTTGGTCAGTTCAGCCTCGGTATAATACTGGTATTTCCCTTTCAGCTTCTCAGGCATCGGAATATACTCTATCGTTCCCTCCACGCCCAGTGCGCTGAACATTGCGCGCGCTACATCGTTCCAGCTGTGTGCTTTTCCCG
>CAZCLS010000072.1:6394-12281 GCA_964499565.1 uncultured bacterium | reverse complement strand
CTCAGATATTAGTCAGGGTAACCTTATGCAGCAGGTCTTCGTCTTCTATAATCCGGCCGGTACCAAGTGCAACGGAGCAGAGCGGGTCATCGGCGATACTGACCGCCAAGCCGGTTTCTTCTTCGAGGAGTTTATCCAATCCGCGCAGGAGGGCGCCGCCCCCGGCCAGCATCAAGCCGCGTTCGATCAGATCCGCCGATAATTCGGGTGGGCAGCGCTCGAGGGCATAGCGTACGGCGCTGACAATACTTTCGACCGGATCATTCATAGCCTGGCGGATTTCCTGGCTGGTAACAACGACTGTTTTGGGCAGGCCGGCTCCCAGGTCGCGGCCGCGTACTTCGAGGGTTTTTTCTTCCGGGAGGGGAAAGGCGGAACCGATCGCGATTTTAATTTCCTCAGCCGTGCGTTCGCCGATCATAAGGTTATACACACGCTTCATATACTGCACAACCGCCTCATCGAGTTCATCACCGCCAACGCGGACCGAACGGGCAAAGACAATGCCAGAAAGGGACGTGATAGCCACTTCGGTGGTGCCGCCGCCAATGTCGATAATCATATTACCGGCCGGTTCGTGGACCTGGAGTCCGGCGCCGATCGCGGCCGCCATGGCTTGCTCGATACAATAGACTTTACGTGCCCCGGCTCGTTCAGCGGAATCTTTGACCGCGCGCCGTTCCACTTCAGTGATACCCGAAGGCACGGCAATCACGATGCGGGGAGAGATAAGGGTACGCCGGTCATGCACCCGGCGGATAAAATAGCGCAGCATACTTTCCGTAATGTCAAAATCAGCGATGACGCCGTCTTTCATGGGCCGGATGGCATCAATAATACCGGGAGTCCGGCCAAGCATGCGTTTGGCTTCATTACCGACGGCGAGCAGTTCATGCGTTTTGGTGTTTATGGCGACAATACTGGGTTCATTAACGACAATACCTTCGTTACGGACATACAGAATAGTATTGGCGGTACCGAGATCGATGCCGACATCGCGCGAAAACAAGCCGATAACATGCAGCAAGGGATTCAGAAACGCTTCTTTGAGACTGTGTTTAAAACCTTCCTGTTTCATATCATATTCCGCGTTAAGATTAGGCAGCGCGCCGGGATGCATGGACGTGGGCCTGAAACACCTGTTTCAGAAACTGGCCGGTATAACTTTGCTTCACCGCAGCAACCATTTCCGGCGATCCTTCGGCGATGAGCCGTCCTCCCAAGTCTCCGCCTTCAGGGCCAAGGTCGAGAAGATAGTCCGCGCATTTGATTACATCGAGATTATGTTCTATGACAATCACGGTATTACCGCTATCGACCAGGCGCTGAAGGACATTCAGCAGTTTATCGATATCCGCGAAATGCAGACCTGTTGTCGGTTCGTCCAGAATATAAACGGTTCGGCCGGTCTGGCGTTTGGCCAGTTCGTTCGATAATTTTACGCGCTGTGCCTCGCCGCCGGACAGCGTCGTAGCGTGCTGGCCGAGTTTAATATAATCGAGTCCGACATCACACAGCGTTTGCATAATCGACTGTATGGCCGGAACACGGCTAAAGAAATCATACGATTCGCGGATTGACATGTCAAGTATATCCGCGATACTCAAACCGCGATAGGTTACTTCAAGCGTCTCTTTATTATAGCGTTTTCCCTTGCACATTTCACAGGTAACGTACACATCGGGCAAAAAATGCATTTCGATCTTTTTGACGCCGGTACCGCCGCAGGCCTCACAACGCCCGCCGCGCACGTTAAATGAAAACCGTCCCGGCTTGTATCCGCGCACTTTCGCTTCCGGCAACGAAGAGAACAAATCGCGGATATGATTGAAAACGCCCGTGTAGGTAGCGGGATTCGAGCGCGGGGTGCGGCCGATAGGGGACTGGTTCACGACAATGACTTTGTCGACATGTTCCAGCCCGTGAATAGAGTCATAGGGGCCCGTGACGGCATCCGAGTTATACAGATACTTTTTCAGGACAGGAAGCAATGTGTCGGTAATCAGAGACGATTTACCCGAACCGGACACGCCGGTGACACAGGTAAACACACCGATCGGGAAGCCGATATCCAGTTGTTTCAGATTATTGAGCGAAGCGCCGCACAGACGGATACGGGGCGTTTTGCTGCTGACGGGGCGTTTGGCGGGAATAGCGATAGAACGGTCGCCGTTCAAATAAGCCGCGGTAAGTGACTCGGGATGCTTCAACAGGTCAGGATAGCTGCCCTGGAACATCAACTCGCCGCCCAAGATGCCGGCGCCAGGGCCCATGTCGATAATATAATCAGCGCGCTGCATGGCGGCGGCATCATGTTCGACGACGACCACGGTATTATGCAAATCCCGCAGATGCTCGAGGGTACCCAACAGTTTTTCATTATCGCGGGCGTGCAGACCGATCGTCGGTTCGTCGAGCACGTATAACACGCCGGTAAGACCGGTGCCGATCTGGGAAGCGAGCCTGATGCGCTGGGCCTCGCCGCCGGAGAGCGAGCCGCTGCGGCGGGAAAGGGTAATATAGCCTAAACCGACATCGAGCAGGAACTGCAGGCGCTGCGTTATTTCCCGGCAGACTTCACCGACAATTTTTTCTTCCTGAGAGGTAAGATTGATCCGGTCTGTGAAATCCTTGATAGCCGAGATGGGCATGCCGGTCAGTTCGACTATGGATGTATCGCGCAGGCGGACGGCGCAGCTATAGGGTTTAAGGCGCGAACCGGCGCAGTCGGGACAGTCGCTGGACCAATCGCGCAGATTGATTCCGAGTCCGTGGCAGGAATTGCAGGCGCCGTAAGGACTGTTAAAAGAAAACAGGCGGGGAGCGAGGGGTTCAAACTCGTAATTGGTCTCACACTCGGAACAGGAGAAAGCGCGTGAAAACAGAAGATCACCTTCATGCAGCGGTTTCCAGACCGGTTTTTTTTCATGGTTTTGATCAGGTCTGGCAACAATAATGCGCCCGCTACCCTGTGCCAGGGCAGTTTCAACTGAATCGGCCAAACGGGTTCGCAAACCTTCTTTGATTACCAGGCGGTCTATGACAATTTCAATAGAATGGCGGAAATGGCGTTTCAGGGGCGGCAACTCATCCAGGAGAAAAGAAGAACCGTCGACACGCACACGCACAAAGCCGGCGCGTTGAGCGCGGGTAAAAACATCTTTATGCTCGCCTTTCTGGCCCCTGATAACCGGTGCCAGAACTTCGATTCGTGTTCCGGAAGGGAGGGCTAAAATCGAGGAGATAATTTCTTCCGTCGTCTGCGGTGTGATCGCGGAGCCGCAGGAAGGGCAATGCGGAATGCCGATATGGGCATAGAGCAGGCGCAGGTAATCATAAATTTCGGTCAGAGTGCCGACCGTGGAGCGCAAGCCGGTAGAGGTATTGCGCTGTTCGATGGCGATCGCGGGAGAGAGGCCGGTAATATGGCCGACGCGCGGTTTCTGCATCAAGCCCAGGAACTGGCGGGCATAGGTTGAAAGGCTTTCAACGAAGCGTCTCTGACCTTCTGCGAAGAGTGTATCGAGCGCGAGACTGGATTTGCCGGAACCGGACAGGCCGGTGATAATGACCAACGCGTTGTGGGGAATGTCCACATCAATGTTCTTTAGATTATGCTCTTGAGCGCCGCGAATCTGAATCATAGGTCAGGCTCCTTCAGTAAAGGCATCTTGGTCATCCTGACTGGCAGCAGCCAACTGCCGTTCCTGTGATTCGATGAAGACACCGACGGAACGATATTTTTGATAGCGCTGTTCACGCAATTCATCGGGAGAGAAACGGCATAACTGGTCCAGATGTTTAATCAGAACCGTTTTCATCTGTTCCATTGTTTGAGCATAATCACGATGAGCGCCGCCGATCGGTTCGGGAATAATTTCTTCAATGATGCCGAATTCAAGCAGATCGGCCGGAGTCAGGCGCAGAGCCTGCGCGGCTTCAGGAGCGCGGGCGGCATCTCTGAACAGGATCGCGGCGCAGCCTTCGGGCGAAATAACCGTATAGTATGAATGTTCCATGATCAAGACGCGGTTACCGACGCCGATACCCAGGGCGCCGCCGCTGCCGCCTTCACCGATAACGACGCACAAAACCGGCACACCGAGGCCCATCATATCACGCAGGTTAACGGCAATCGCTTCCGCCTGACCGCGTTCCTCCGCTCCCAATCCGGGATAAGCGCCGGGGGTATCGATAAAGGCAATAACAGGTAAACCGAAGCGGTCGGCCATAGTCATCAACCGCATAGCCTTGCGGTACCCTTCGGGATGAGCCATGCCGAAATTACGGTATTGGCGTTCGGCAGTATCGCGGCCTTTCTGATGGCCGATCACCATCACCCGCGTACCGGCGAGGGTGGCAAACCCACCGATAAGAGCGTGGTCATCGGCGAAGCGGCGATCGCCGTGCAGTTCGACAAAGTCGGTACACAGCATAGAGATATAATCGAGAGAATAAGGCCGTTCGGGATGCCGGGCGACCTGGACGCGCTGATAGGGGGTCAGGTTTTTATAAATCTGATCGCAAACTTTTTCACGTTTGCGCTCAAGGCTTGCCAATTCATCCGAGGCATCGATCTGGACTTCGCCGGCATAGGTCCGCAGTTCGGCGATCCGTCGTTCGAGTTCTACAATAGGTTTTTCAAAATCATAGGTAGTCATACAAATAAAACAGAGTGCTGCATTCCCGGGAGAACACAGAAATCATTTAGCTGCCAGGAAGTACTTGTATCTAACCGAGCATCCTCACCAGCCGGATGCAGGGATTCAGTCATGGATATTCACCGGGGTTTTCATCGGAACGATATCGAATAATTCTTCAACGTCTTCATTATTCATTCTGATACAGCCGGCGCTGGAGGATTTACCAACCGTATCCGGTTCCCAGGTGCCGTGGATACCATAGCCGGGGCAGTCGATACCTAACCAGCGCGTACCCAACAGGTTTTCCTTGTCACCGTACGGGATCGCTTTGTTGCCGGTCTTGAACCAGGTAGGCTCGGGTTGTTTCAAATCGATTTTAAAGGTGCCGCGGGGAGTATTATCGTTTTTGCCCGTGCCGACGGAATAGCGTTTCACAAAGTTGGTTGAGCCGTTCCAGACACGGTACAGTGTCAAAATATGATCGGAAATATCCACATCAACCAGATACCGGGACGTATCTACTTTCAAGCGGACGCCGGGACGGATATTATCGCTTTTGAGACCGTTGATACGCTTGATTGATTCAACAAAGCTATTGTATTTCCGGGCGATAGTGCTGAGATAATCACCAGCGAGAACTTCATGATCAATTTTGAAAGGTTGAGGCCGGAACGAGCATAGCAGTTTAAGATTGAGGCGTCCGAGTTGATCGATGATCTCGGCGGTTTCGGGCGCATCGGGATGGTAATCGACGAGCAACTGCCAGACAGCCTGAGCCTGGACGATATCATTATTGCGGAGGGCTGTCGCGCCGAGTTCAAGCAGAAACGCGCGTGATTCAGCGCGCTCGGGATAATCTCTGATATAGGCCTGCATGGCCGTCGCGCGCTCGGGATGGACGCGCGCCAGGTTGTAGCGCGCCTCGGCTAAAACGGACTGGGAGGTTGTACTGTTCATAACCGCGTTCCAACGGGCGACATTTGTGGAATTCACGCTTGTTTCGCAACGGGCCAGCCAGTATATTGCCTGCGGGAAGCGCGGTGTACCGTCATACACGTTGACCGCTTTCTTCATAACCGGCAGAGCGGCGTCATAGTCAGCCTGCTCACACAGCGAGATAGCGTGGTCAAAGCGCGCATCAAAGGGGGTGCGAAAATAATACCATGCCGTTATACCAATGGCGGCACACAGCAGAATCAGCACAAAACTCCAAAACTTTTTCATTATATCGATTCCATGGTTAC
>CAZCLS010000072.1:0-6294 GCA_964499565.1 uncultured bacterium | reverse complement strand
TAGCCTGAATATATTCAAACGTAAGGGGCATAAAAATGACATCTTCAGCTCCGCGGCGCAATTCTTTATACCCGGTTAGGATATCATCGGCATTTTCTTTGAGCTTCTTTTCCTCTTCCTTGCGCTGCCGGCTGGATTTATCACGCTTGCGATCATTGCTGGAAGAAGAAGCGGCAGTTTTGCCGGAGAGCTGATCGCGCACGGCGACATAGGCATCATCGAACGCTTTTTCAAAACGGTCGCCATCGCTGAGTGAATTAGCCAGGGTAAGGAAGGCCAGGGGACCGTTTTGATTCAGGTAATCGACTAACGCGGAACTCTGACGGATGTAATAATACATTTTTTCGGCTGATTTAGGATACGAATCGGGGCCGACCATAGAATCCAGGGGGATCAGGTAGCGTTTGCTGAGAGGCATTTGAGCGAATTCAGATTTGCCGGATTTGAACTTATCTGCCAGAGCCTTAAGCATCAGGGGAGTAACTGGTTTATTACCCCATTTCTCGAGTTGCACCGGGCCGGATTCAGTCAGAACGGAATCCAGGTCTGAAGCTTTAACCGCCAGGCCGGTAATAAAAAAATCCGGCAGTTTTGATTCGCGTTCGCGAGCGACGACCTTGCTGTATTCACGCGTGACAAGTTCGGCAATCGCGTATTGCAGACCTTTGCTTGAATATTCATACATGGTCGGGCCGGCGTAGACAAAGAATTCGCGCGAACCGTCAGTGGTAAGAACGATTTGAACCGGCTGTGATTTGGCAATGCCGCTTCTGATTGAGCGCCAGTCATCGGGAGAAACGATAACAAAAATAGTCGCGCGGACTTTGCCGGCCCAGTTTATAAAGCGATTCATGAAGATATTCTGGGCAGCTTTTTCATACGCCGTAGCGCAATCGGAAAGCAGGGAGGAGATGTTGAGCGTTTCTTCCGTGTTTTTGTTGACCGGCTTTCCTTTTTCCAGCACCGTCATTTTTTCGGGATAAAATATGACGAAGGTATCGCTTTCCTTTTTCTGGATCGGGCCGAACGTTTTAAGCCCATTTTTATATTTTGATTCGACCAGCTTGGTCATCGTGCTCATACCGTTTTTATTTACTTCAGTATCATAGGCGCGAAACTTCTCGAACAGGCTGTTAATATCTTTATCGGAGCTGATGCCGAGTGCTTTCATAACGTTGAGATAGTCACTATCGGACACGCCCGACTGCAGAGACTTGATGTCCATGGCAAGATCTTTGAGCGTCGGCATGGAAAAGCGCGAAGGCGAGATCGCTTCGTCGGGTATTTCCGCTGATTCACCATCAGGCCCTGATTCGGTGGCATCGTCCAGGATTACCTCGGATTCACCGGAGGTGGCGGTCGTGTCATTGTCCGCCGCGTGCAGATAGGCCGGACAAACTAATAAAAGCGCAGTGAGTATACTGAGAAACCGTATGCTGTTCATATCCGTCTCCTCGTTAATGAGGGTGAAACAATGAGAGTACAAAAAAATTAAAAACAGATACCGCTGCGCGCTGATTATTTCGTTTCGGCAGCGGGCGGGGCACCTGGTTCGATGGATTTCTTTTTGGCTTCTTCTTCTTTTTTCTTTTTTCTTTCCTTCAGAAATTCCTCGGTCATATATTCCTGAGTAAGCTTGTAGAACTGCTGCTGGGCGTATTTTTCAAAGCGCTGATAATCGCGTTCATCGACCGGCGCCTGTCCTTCCTCCGGTTTAACGATTTCGCGCCCT
This sequence comes from uncultured bacterium, assembly GCA_964499565.1. Classification (GTDB taxonomy): domain Bacteria; phylum Auribacterota; class UBA3054; order UBA3054; family CAZCLS01; genus CAZCLS01. The sequence goes on along the minus strand of CAZCLS010000072.1, from coordinate 4,562 downwards.
TCCACGCTGCGTTGCATTTCCATGTAGGAGAGGCAGATTTCCTTGGAGAATTTCTTGCCTTCGGCCAGATTTTTAGCAAGGGAAATGAGGGCTAACGGGGCTTTTTCCCAGAGGTTGCTGACCAGGTCACGGCTTTCATACAGAAAATAATACATATTTTCAGGGCCGGAAGGATACCTTTTAAGAGTAGTCAGATTCTCAAGCGGCAGTAGTTTTTTCTCCTGCAGCGGCAGCATGGTTCCCGGATTGGGTCGCTTAACGGGATAGCGTTTGCTGACCAGGACCACTTCCGGCACTTGCAGGGGGCCCTGTTCAGTAATTGTGGCTTCCAGATTGGCGATATTGCCGGCCAGGCCGGTGCTGAAAAACAGCGGAAATTGAGCGTCGGGTTTGCCGGTGATTATCCGGGCGTATTCGATATAGAGCATGCCGGCAACGCCGAAGCCGATCATCTGGTCGGCATAATCGCTGGTATCGGCATTGATATACACATAAAGCTCCCGATTAGCGGGGAGGGAAACAAGCGTCTGGACTAATTCGGTTTTAATATCGGCGGGCCGGACGCGCATCCAGGTTTCCTGGTCGGGGATGACATAGAGGGTAAGGGGAGCTGATTTCCAATTGATAAACTGCTGCATCAGCATGCTGGCGGCTGCTTTTTCGAAGGCCGCGTCGGCGACCGCCGCGTAATGTTTCAGGATATCATCAGTGGGCTTGACAACCGCCTTGCCTTTTTCGCGCACAAGCATGCGTTTGGGGCCGACCACGCGCACATAGGCGCCGTTAACGGTAGTAGAACCGTATTTCATGGCATAATCGCGGGAGGCGGTCAGTTTTTCAAGTTGTTTGGCCTGAATACTGCCATCGGCAGCCTGGACGGCCTTATCATAGTCGCGGCAGCGGGCAAACAGTTCCTGAATACCTTCCGCCGTTTCAAGGTTGAAAACCCTGGTATACAGGGTAACACCGTTATCCTGGTCTTCTTCCAGCAGAGAACCGATGGCGCGCTTCACGTTCAGGACGGTCGGGGGAGAAAAGCTGTCGGGCTGGACGGCGGGTGTATCGCCTGAGGCGTCATCCGGGGCAGCGCCGGCGAACCCGCAGGTTAGCAGTAAACTCAGAACGAGAAGGCGATGGTATCCAAACAAAGTGAGAGTTTTCATAATGATATCCTGCTGAAGTTATCCACGCATGTTAGTGACCGGTATGGCCGAATCCGCCGCTGTTCCGGGCCGTTTCGGTAAGGGAATCAGCAACGCTGACTGTTGCCCGGCAGACTGGCTGAATAACGAGTTGCGCGATGCGCATGCCGCGTTCGACGGTAAAGGGGAGTTTACCATGATTAATCAGGATGACCCCGATTTCGCCGCGATAGTCGCAATCAATCGTGCCCGGGGCATTCACCAGGCCTATGCCATGCTTCAGCGCCAGACCGCTGCGGGCGCGAACCTGGGCTTCATAGCCGGGTTGCAGTTCAATCGCGATACCGGTCGGCACGCAAAAGATATCACCGGGGTCCAGCGTAAGCGGTTCGGCCACAGCGGCATGGAGGTCCATGCCGCTGGAACCGGCGGTCTGATAAGCCGGCACCGGCAGTCCTTTGCCGGCGGGCAGAAATTTAATCGTTAGGTTTGGCGAATTATCAGCCATTGGGTAATTCCTTCTGGTATATACCATTTGACGCCAGCATACTCCGAAACATTCAATTCCGAGATGGTTTAGCGGCGATTATGGTCGCGTGAACCGTGTCCGCGATCCCGGCTTCTGCGGTCGGACGAATGGCCGGAATTACGCGATCCGGACGAACGAGACTCAACTTTGGATGGATCAAACGGTTCATCGAGGCCGCGCATCGTCAGGTTGACGCGTCCCTTATCATCGATTTCGGAGACGCGCACTTTAACCATGTCGCCTTCATGCAGAACATCTTCAATATTTTCAACTCTATTTTCTGAGATGCAGCTGATATGAACCATTCCTTCGATATCCGGCAGAATTTTCACAAAGGCGCCGAAGTTCATCAGACGGGTAACGGGGCCTTCATAAATCCGGCCGATTTCGGCCGTGGCAGTACACATTTCCACCATCCGTTTGCCGGCCTCGGCAACTTCCAGCGATTCGCCGGCAATCTGGACGGTACCGTCATCTTCGATGGCGATGCTGGAACCGGTTTCTTCCTGGATTTTGCGGACATTTTTCCCGCCGGGCCCGATCAGGGCGCCGATTTTATCGATGGGAATCATAACCGTGAGAATCTTGGGAGCGAAGGGGGACAACTCAGGCCGCGGTTCCGCCAGGGTTTGGGCCATCGTATCAAGGATGTTCAGTCGCGCGGTCCGGGCGCGCTGCAGGATACCCGCGATAACAGCGGGGCGCAGCCCGTCAATTTTAAAGTCAACCTGTACCCCGGTAATGCCAGTACGTGAACCGGCAACTTTGAAGTCCATATCACCGAAATGGTCTTCATCGCCGACGATGTCAGTTAGCAGGACTTGCTTGTCGCCTTGCTCAATCAGGCCGATCGAAATACCGGCGACAGGGGCTTTGATAGGCACACCGGCATCCATCAGGGCCAGACAGCCGCCGCAAACGGAAGCCATCGAAGACGAGCCGTTGGATTCGGTGATGTCGCTGGTTATACGGATTGTGTACATGAAGTCGTCGGGCACAACCGGATGCAGGCTGCGTTCGGCCAGGTTGCCGTGCCCGATTTCGCGCCGGCCGGGACCCCGGACCGGACGCGCCTCGCCGACCGAGTAAGGCGGAAAGGTGTAGTGCAGCATAAAGCGTTTACTGGTTTCGCCTGAAAGCAGTTCGATTTTCTGGGCGTCATCACTGGTGCCGAGGGTGGTAACCGCCAGGCTTTGCGTTTCACCGCGGGTGAACAGGGCGTCGCCGTGTGTGCGCGGAAGGATACCGACTTCACAGGATATGGGACGGATATCTTCCAGGCCGCGGCCGTCGACGCGAACACCTTTTTCAAGGATCAGTGAGCGCATACAATCGCCCACGAGATCATCAAAGGCAATCGGAAAAGTAGCCGGGTCTTCAGCGGCGAAAGATTCATCTTCGCCGAGACGGGTGATAAACCCTTCCTGAATTTCGGCCAGCAGCTGGTTGCGCTCGGTTTTCGCGGTTATCTGCAGGGCCTGCATGACTTCATCTTTGAGGCCCTGTACGGTTGTGGTAAGGCGTTCGCCGGGCAGAACCGGGGTAAACGAACGTTTTGGTTTACCGGCTTTGCTGATTAATTCTTCCTGGAGGGTGATCATGGGCTGCAGCTGTTCAAAGCCGAAGCAGATAGCCGCTGCGACTTCATCTTCCGGGGCTTCTTTGGCTTCGCCTTCGATCATGACAATCTTTTCACGGGTGCCGGCTACAACGAAATCGAGGGTAGAACGATTACGCTCTTCGGACGAGACATTGATTTTCAATTCCCCATCGATTTTGGAAACGCGCACGGCGGCCATCGGACCGGGGAAGGGAATATCTGAGATACAGACGGCGGCCGATGCGGCCGTAACAGCCATGGTATCAGGGTCTTCCTGGCGGTCGGCCGAAAGAACCTGGATCATAATCTGGACTTCGTTAAGATAGCCCTTGGGGAAGAGCGGGCGCATCGGACGGTCGATACAGCGCATCGTAAGGATTTCTTTTTCGGTAGGCCGGCTTTCGCGTTTGATATACCCGCCGGGGAATTTGCCGACGGCGGTATAGCGTTCGCGATAATCGACGGTAAGGGGAAAGAAATCGATACCTTCGCGGCGGGTATCGGGTGAAACCGCGGTAGCGAGGATCATTAAGTTGCCATGTTGGAGCACGACAGCTCCATGTGCCTGGCGGGCAATTCGGCCGGTCTCGAGAGAGAGGGGTTGACCGAGGTAAGTAATTTCTTGGCGAGTTGCCATAAACGTCTCCTTAAAAGTAGGGGATAAGTGGTGTTATTCACGGAAGTCCGTGTATGGCCGGATCACGCGCCAAAGTCGGTCCGAAAACGTGTCGAAGGGAAAGACAGTAAAGAACAAAAACAAAGCTAACGACACGTGATCAAAACCAGCTCACGCCGGATAGCCGACTTTTGGCATACGTTTAAACAGCCATAAATAAAGCAGAACCGCCGGAACTGACCGGCGGCTTCCGCACAGGTCTACTTGCGAAGATGCAGGGTTTCGATCAGGTTTTTATACCGGTCTTCCTGCGTTTTGCGCAAGTAATCTAGTAGTTTTCTCCGCTTCGAGACTAATTTCAGCAGTCCGCGACGGGAATTATGGTCCTTCGGGAACTGGCGCAGATGCTCGGTAATGTGAGCGATGCGTTCAGTCATGATGGCAACTTGCACATCTGAAGAACCGGTGTCCTTTTCGTGCAGGCAGTATTTTTTGATTACGGCCTGCTTGTATTCAATGGTTAAGGGCATGTAAATATCCTTTTTATGCGCTGCCTTCAAAAAGGCAGCCGCTACACCATGCTCCACGCTGAACGGTTACTCGTCCACCCTAGGGCATGGTAACACTAGTTATGGAACAGCCGGCAAAACCGGTTACTGCTCCTCCTGATTAAGC
>CAZCLS010000071.1:0-12292 GCA_964499565.1 uncultured bacterium | reverse complement strand
ATGTCGTTTGGTATCAGCAGAGCCAGAATGCCCGCAGCGCATGGAATCAGAAAGAACATCGTGATCACAGGGCCTCCTTCGCTGGCGGTGTCCAATCGGTTAAGGCCGTAAAATGCTGCGTGTCAATATGGTCAAATTCGCGACTTATGTGAAAGATAGCAATACCCATTACGAAAACCGAGACAAAAACATCAAGGAGAATGCCGAATTCAACGATAACGGATTGCTGGTGAAGCAGGGCTTCTCCGAAAGAATAAATACCATTTTCCAGCACCAGGTACCCGAGCACCTGTGTTAATGCTTTTACCCTGCTGGCCAACACAAATAAACCGGTGAGAATTGTTGACAGGGTAACGGGAACAATAAGTGCTGATTCCGCCGGTATCGGCAGCGGCAGCCGTGTGCTTAACCAGAAGGAACCTATCAGAAAAGCGATGCCGGCCATAATGGAAAGCGGGTAACTGACGAGAGGTTCTACTTCACGTTGGATACCGGCGGAACGCATGGCGCGTGTCAGCAGCAGTGGAAACACAACGCCTTTCAAAGAAATTGTGGCTGCAGCAAACAAAAGCCAGTGCAGGGGAATAGCAAAGCCGTACGTCACCAGGGGCAGCAGCCCTGTCGCTATGCCCTGTACCGCAACAGTCCGGATACAAACACGCAATCTGCTGGAACCCAGAACGGTAAGGTTCGCGGCGATTATCACTACCATGACTGCATCAATTCCCGTATACATACCTTTAACGTATTTGAACAATGAATGACAGAGCAGCCAGAGCCAGTGTGCCAGTCAGAAGATGCGGTATTTTTATTAACCGCAGACGTGCCATCGTCGATTCCAGCATGCCCGCCAGTGTGGCTGTCAATCCCATGATCATAAGAAAAACAAGCATGTCAATCCAGTAAGTACCGCTGTGCAGCGGGCAGAGTATGCCTGCCAGCAGAGTGGCGCTGATCCATATTTTCAGTGAAGCGGCGTATTCAAGCAGTGCCAGATCGGGTCCGCTGTGGTCTAAAATCATTACCTCGTGAATCATTGTCAGTTCGAGATGCGTAGACGGATCATCGATCGGTATACGGGCGTTTTCAACCAGCAGAGCAATAAACAGCACCGCTGTTACAGGCAGAAGCACCGGGGTCGCCTGCAGCCACGAAGCCGGAGAAAGGCCGGCATAGATGCCTGAAAGATCCAGTGAGCCGGTTAATCGGGCTAACGCGGCGAAAACACAAAAAAAGGCCGGTTCGAGCAACAAACCGAATTGCATCTCGCGACTGGCGCCCATGCCTTCAAAACTCGAGCCGGTGTCCAGCGCGGCCAGAACAGTAAAGAAACGGCTGATGGCGAGAAAATACGCGACGACAAGGATGTCGCCTGAAAAAGAAAACAGCCCGGAATGCCCGCCGGCCGGAAGCAGGGCCAGAATTGCCAGTAACGCCGCCAGAGATACTACCGGACCTGTTTTGAACAGCAATCCCGTAGTGCGGCTGTATACCGCACCTTTGTGCAGCAGCTTGTATATGTCATAATACAGCTGCAGTAAAGGCGGACCCCGCCGGCCGGCCATCAATGCTTTGACCCGGTTAATAACACCGGTGTACAGAGGCGCCAGCAGCAGTGCGCATGCAATGCTAATCAGTGAATATATCATCCTGTTACGTTTGAGGCTGTCATGGTATACCGAGTTTCCAGACTAGCAGTGCTATCAGTGTGATAAAAATGTAAAGAATGTATATCTGCAGACCGCCGTGCTGGAAGCGCCGCACCCGTTCCGCGATCAACAGCAGCACGGTATACCAGCGGTGATATACATCGCGTTGCACTACGTCCGGTGTATCCGTTGAAAATGATGCGGGACCGGGAAAGAGTTCATAACCCGGCGTCTGTGTGCGGACCGTTCGCAGCAGCCGCGCAAACAATTCTGTTATCGGCCGGCTGAAAGATGAGGCGGTATATTGCATGCGCGGAGTGGGCTGGATAAAACCGCAATCCCATGTGCCCTGCACGGTAACGGTCCTCCTGAGCAAAATAAAGCGGCGCAGGCCGGCAAGGATGCAGCTTAGGACCAGCACGACAGCCGAAAAAATGCCTGTCCGGTACAAGGTTGATGCCCAGGCCGATCCTGGTTGTAAAACCGGGAGAGTCATATCACCGGTAATTTGATGTGCCGCCGGCATAACCGCGCGCGCGGCGGGCAAAGCCGCCAGACCTATCAGTACACAGAATGCAGCCAGAATCAGCATTGGCACGCGCATCAGCAATGGCACTTCGCGGGCGTTACGGCAGGCTTCGGTGCGAGGTAAACCCAGAAATACACTTCCGAATGTTTTGCTGAAACATAATGCCGTAAGGCCGCCTGTGAAAGCCAATCCCGTGATAACGGCCAGGGCAGTTGTACTCATGGCTGTTGACCCGCTGATTCCGTTCAGTCCCCATAGATACACCAGCAATTCGCTGATAAATCCGTTGAGAGGCGGCAAGCCCGCAATAGCGACCGAGCCGATCAGAAATGCCAGGGCAGTCCAGCGCATAGGCTTCATAAGACCTCCCATGGCGTCCAGCGAGCGAGTACCGGTGACCTGCGTAACTGCTCCGGCGCCCATGAATAGCAACCCCTTAAAAAGAGCGTGATTGATAGTGTGAAGCAGCGCTCCGCCGAATCCTAACGCAGCCGCGACGGGAGAACCGGTTGCCATGCCGATGATGCCGGCGCCGATACCGATAGTTATAATGCCGATGTTTTCGACACTGCTGTAAGCCAGCAACCGTTTAATGTCTTGCTGGGCCAGGGCAAACAGGATGCCCCCTGTCGCGGAAACCAAGCCGATACCGATGAGAAGAGTGCCCCACCAGGCCGGCGCTGGAGAGAGAAACAGCAGCGCGCGCAGCAGACCGTAAATACCGGTTTTTATCATAACGGCAGACATCAGAGCCGATATGTGACTTGGTGCGGCTGGGTGAGCTTCAGGCAACCAGACATGAAAGGGAACAAAGCCGGCTTTCATGCCGAATCCAACGACGGCAAGCAAAAACACAAGCGTCAGAAGCCCCGGACTGGCATGGCTGCCCGCGGCTGCCAGAGAGTTGAATGAATAAGAATCACTGTGCCGCCCCAGCAGAATAAACAGCACAAACAGGCAGGCCGCCCCGATATGCGCCGCTATCAAGTAATGAATGCCTGCTGTCTGTACGGACTCGTCTTCATAATTAAACAAAACCAGAAAAAATGAGGCTAACGTCATCAATTCCCAGGCAATAAGGAAAAGAATACCATCGCGCGCGATGATGACCAGAACCATCGTCACTGTCAGCAGCAGGAAGAAAAACCAGGAAACACCGACACGTTTGCCGGTTATGTTGTGACGCAGGTAGCAGCTGCCATACAACGCTGCCAGCGGCGTTATAATCAGTACTGGTATAAGGAATAAGGCTGACAAAGGATCCAGGCCGATTTCGCCGTTAGCAAACGGAAGTGCCCAGGGAAAGTGCAGAGTACATGATTGCCTGCTGATGAGAACCTGGATTACCGGCGGCAGGGCAAGCAGACATGCCAGGCAGACTGAGAATACACTCACTATCGTAGCCCGCCGCGGCCGGGTTACGCACACCAGCGTTGCCGCTGCACCAAGAAGAATAGTAAGACATGAAAGTATCAGCAAAAACATTTATGCCTCCCGGTCTGGTTTGCTGATTGGCAGAGGTGTGGTTAACGCCGTCTGGACGCGTACGGCAGCTTTCATAATTGTTTCACGCGATGCCTGCTCCAGAAGCGCTTGCTTGAAAACAGTATCGCGCAGGGCGAATGATAACTGTGACAGCAGATGCAGATGGGCATGAATCGAAGGACAGATCAGCATGCATAAACAACGGACCGGCTTGCCGTCCAGTGCGCCGAATTCAAGCGGATGTTCCAGAAAACAGACTGCTATTATTGAATGCGGAATGTCTAACACAATCGGATCGCGTACATGCGGAATCGCTATGCCGTCTCCGACGCCGGTTGAGGCTAACGCCTCGCGTGACAACAGAATCTGTAATAATTTGTCCCGGTCAGTCGTGTCCGGTAAGCGTAGAAGAGAAAGAATAGACGTGAAAACCTGTTTGATGGTACGGCCTTCTATACGGTAATAGACCCCACCCTGTTTCAAAGCCTCAATAAATACCGGCAGGGTCTCGTCGCTGTGGCTCGTGTCCCGGAACAACTCCGGGGAAACCCCGATCTTTTTCGCGGTGGCCCATTCAAGCAGCTCCGTCCGGTTAAAACGATACTGGTCATGTATCCGGTAGGCCGGAATTGAATCCTGCTGAATCCAGCGGTAAACCGTTCGATCTGAAACATTCAGAAAGCGGGCCACATCTTTAACTGTCATATTCATGCTATCGTTTCCTGTTTGCGGTACGCCCGTTGTTATGGGGGCATTGTACCGAATACATGTATGTGAACGGTGTCAATAATATCATATAATGTCATATAATGTCAACAGATGGCAATCATTGTCAGTTTCTATTCTTACCCGGATTCTGGTGTGAAAAAAGGATTAGAATGGTTGTAAAAACCTATCCTGATGTTTCATTTCTTAATGGACATGTAAGCATGTCTGTGATACACTAACTTGAAACATGTTTAAAAACAGAGGGATACATCATGAAAAACACCTTGCTCACAACACTACTTATCCTGTTTACTGTCCTGCCAACCCTGGCGCAAACCAACAAAGTCATTTACAAAGTCAATTTCGAGTCGCCGCTCTATACGGCCGGCATTGAACTCAAAGGCCAGAACGGCTGGACCGAGGACACTGCTAACACCAACTGGCACGGGTATGTCATGAATGACCCGACTGCTCCTGACGGTGACAATCAGTGTGTCTATATGGAATGTGTCAACGGGTATTATCATCCGATTGACGCCACTGGCTGTGACCGAACCAAATTCAGCGGCTGGTTCAACATGCTGCCCGGGGGTGTAGCCGGGCAACTCGAATTTATGTATCACTGGTCGATCAATACGGCGATCATGGCAGACCGGGTGAATAACATTTGTTATTTGCGTCTGGCGGGAACGGATATTCATGATGACGCAAACGCTCCGCTTGGGGATTGGGTGTATGCCTCGTATACCATCGACTGGACATTGATGCAGATTGTCGAAGCGGAATTCGCTACGAAAAAAGTTGATTTGAGCATCGATATCTCCTCCTCCTGGATTGCTGCGCCTGTTGAGATACACATGAAATCGTGGAATTTCACACAGGCTAATGCAGCGACGAAGTTCGATGACCTGAAGGTTGAGTATGTGCAGCGGCAATCAACCGCGAAAATGGGAGTCGTGCCTCAGCGGATTTCCTTGAACAATACTCAAACACAAGGGGTGGTGACGGTTGCTAACCAGGGCACTGACACGTTCTCCTATACCGCCAGTGTGCTGAATTCTCCGCCCTGGCTTTCACTCGAAAAAACCGGCGGAACGGTGACATCGGAAGACACACTGCGCTTTTTCATTAACCGCAGCCTGATGACCGACGATTTCTACCGCGCGAAACTGCTGTTTGACGCCGGCCTGGCCGGCAGTGCCACGGTGGATGTCTCCGCCGCTTCAGGCACGGTCCTCTATAAAGTTAATTTCGGACCCGATTACTATACCTCCGGCATCGAACTGAAAGGCCAGGACGGTTGGACGGAAGATACCAGTAATCCCCAGTGGTTCGGCTATGTCCTGGAAGATGTTACTGCTCCCGATGGCGATGATCAGTGTGTGTATATGGATTGCATCAACGGCTATTATCATCCCATTTCAGCCGCGGGCTATGACCGTTTGAAATTTAGCGGTTGGTTTAACGTGCTGCCTGACGCGAAAGCGCTGAATCTCGAATTCATGTTCCACTGGTCGGTTCCGGTAACCATTAAACCCGACCGTGACCTGGGGATTTGCTATCTGGAACTGCCGGGCGGCACGCAGGTGTTTGATGATGAGCATGCCGCCCTCGGCGAATGGGTGTATGCATCCTACACGGTCGATTTCAACCTGCATCAGATCGTCGAGGCGGAATTCGGCACGGTTAAAAGGAAGTTTACGGATGTATATATCGTAGACACGTTCAGTAATCCTAACCAGATTCACATGAAAGCCTGGAACTGGGATCAAACCAATTCAGCCTGCAAGTTCGACGCGCTCTGTATCAAGTATGTCGAGCCGGGCGGCCCGGCGACACTTTCCACCGTATCGTATAAATATTTCAGTTGGGACGAATCGGCTTATTCGCTCCCTCTCAGTAATCTCGGCACCAGTTCGTATGATTACGTTATCACGAAAATCGACCCGGCCCCCTGGCTCTCAGTTTCACCCAGCAACGGCACGGTCGTGTCTACCGCCCAGGTAAATCTGCAGATGCAGAGAAGCGGTCTGGCATCCGGTTATTACCGCGCCCGCCTGAAAATCGATGCGGGCTCCGCGGGAGTCATTACCACGTTGGTTGCCGCGAGCCAGGGCACGGTGTTTTACGATACTACTTTTGATAATCCCGGGTATTCGCCCGGAGAGTTGGGCGGTCAGGACGCCTGGGTGCGTATGGAATCGTACTATTCCGCCTGGGTTACTAATGGCGTTCCCGGCAGTGATGGCGCCTGTGTCTATGCCGCGCTTGCTGGCTATTGGGACGGCTACCAGCATCCCATAGAAATGCCTGCTAACCTGATGACCAAGGTAAGTGCCCGGCTGTTTGTGCCGAATAACGGTACGTTTGACAATCTCAGGATTGTTACCCGCGGCTTTTGGGACCGGGTGGCTGAAAGTATGATCACCATATCAAACGAGATGTGCTACCTGAGCTGGTATGACCATCCGGACCTGGAAGTTCCTCCACCGGTTCCGCCCGATCAATGGTTCGATTTCTACTTCATTGTTGATTTCAACAATAAACTCTTGTGTGAGGTTGGCCTGGGTGAGAATTCGGTCGAATATACAGACGAATACTTCTTGAATATCAATATCGACCGTATTCAGAATATAGCATTCCTGGCGGTAAGCACAAACGGTATTGATCCGGCCGGTGTGTGCATAGACAACATCTGTGTGGAAGAAATTCCCGAACCGGTTCTGCTGGGTTGTTTGCTGCTGCTGTCTTTCGCCGCTGTTATGACGAAACGGGTTCGATAAATACCGTTTATTAACGCAAAAGCGCTAAGGGCGGCTCTTACAGCCGCCCTTTCTTTTTTGAGCGGTACTGCTATGAGGAAACTACCGATAGCAGGTTTGTGTCATCGGGAACGTTGTGTATACCGATGGCAGGCCGGTGACGAATGAACTGGTGTGGGCGGAGCATGTGCCGGAGGATGAGCATGTGTATGCGTGCAAGACGTCTCCTTTTAATGAATATCCGATTAATAATGCCTATGCAGTTACTGATACGAATGGTGAATTCAGCATAGCTTTTTCTACGAATGTGAATCAATTTATTGTTAAAACAGCTCCGGAAAACTATCTTGCTGCCGCGGAAGGACCGTGGAGCGCTGATCATCCGCCGATTGACCGAGTAATACTAACCGTAAGCTCGGAAGGCGGACGATTAACTGGAATGTTCGCGGATAAATATCTTAAGCCGGTAACGAATGTAATCATAGGGTATTTTATATCAGAATGGCAGGAAAAGCAAGGGGGTTCATACTATACGAGATTACCGTATACAATTGACAAAGCAGGCATGTATGTCAGTAAAATGATACCTTCCGGCTGGTATAATTTTGAATTTCAGGCAGAGGGACATCCTAAAATAAAGAATGAAGTCGCGATAAAGAAATCCGTGAATACGGTATTGGATGTATATTTCCCGATTCTGCCGCTTGTTACATATACCGGGTTTGTGTATGACGTAAGCACGTCAAACCCGGTGGTAAACGCGGTTATACAGAGAGTGAACAACGATAAAACCGTTACCGATATAATCACTACAGACGTTGAAGGGCGATTCCAGGTTTCTGCCAGGGACGCAACGACGTTCCGGATAACTCATCCGGATTATATTACCGGGCAAGTAACATGCGGGCCACGAAGCGGTTGGGGGACTGTCAAGAATGTATATTTAGAATTGCCGGTAAATGTAATAGTATATACATTTGATTATGACGGCGCACCAGCTACGAATTGTGAAGTAGAGCTTAAAGAAGTTTCCAGTATGAGAACCATTGAATGTCCAAGACAACGTGAAGAAAACATTACTGAGTTTTCCAGAGTGCCTGCCGGTACTAAGGAAATATTTGCAATTGTAAAAAGAAAAGGCGAGCGTCTTTCGGGAATAAGCGGGCAATGGCGGCTTTTACCGCATGAGACAAAAGAAATCAATCTGACACTATTACCGCCGTCGCAGGTATTTCTGAATTTGTCACTGCCGGTAAAGCAGAGTAAATTTGAGGCAACAATAGCGGGACGCGGAAAACCATATGGTGTGTGGGATATGTTCAAAGCGTATAACGATAATAGATGGTATGTACATGTTCCGACAGGTAGCTATACGGTTATTTTAGATGCACAGGATTCGACTGTCCGGTTTGGTCCATCAAGCAGCAAAACATATACGACGAATATTGTGACTACAACCCGAGAGACGGTGGAGATAGATATTGAAGTACATACCAATGAATGTAAGCGAGGAATTATTGAAGGAGAAATAATAAATGAAAACGGCATGCCGAACCGATGCACAGTGTATGCAATGATTTCAGGAACAAACAGCATGCCGAAAAGGATTTATAGTGAAATTGCAGATTTGAACATATTTCGAATTACAGATTTAAATCCTAACGAAGTGTATGATGTTTATGTTAACATAATGTTTTTGTCGAATGTCATTATACGCGGAGTAAAACCTGACGGTCCTCCAATAAAAATTACCGGACTCGAGTTATACCGGGTAACGGGAAGTGTTGTAGACGAAAAGGGATTGCCGCTTGAGATAACGACATGGATATGGAATCAAGCCAGAATAAGTTTAGGAGAGATCATGGTTCGACCTTTGCCTGCAGGCACCTATGACCTTGAAATTTCAGTAAATTGTTATGCAGGGATTGCCAAACAAATTACAATTAAAGATAGAGACATCGATTTGGGAGTTATGATAGCGAAAAAAGGGATTACAATATCCGGCCGAGTCGTTGATGCTGAAGGGGCATTTCCGAAAGAATGTTATAGAATTGAAGTCAGTTGTTCCCGGTATGCAATCGGAGCAACACCCGTATATACCCGACCTGACGGAACGTTCACCGTACAAGGAGTTATGCCGGGAGAGAGACAGAACATTAACTGGCGAAAAGGATATGAACGAAGTAGAAGAAAAGTAATCGGACCCTTTGATGAAGACACAGATATTGGCGATATTGTTGTAGAATAGACAGAAAGTTTTCACGTGAGTTACATAAAAAATCACTACGTATCATTCCGCAATCCGGAAAAAAATCCTAAACCCTGAACCCTAAAACCTGACCACCTTTTCAGCTCCACTCCTGTAGTTTCTGCTGAATCAGGCTGATGATGGCATTATGCTGGTCTTTGCCGGTGCCTTCGACGGTTAATGGCTGATCGAAATGGAAATAGACGGGGCGGTTGCGTTTAAAAGGACCGAAATCGCGCATGAAGCGGCCGTTGGCCAGGAAATCGGTTTTGAGTGCAAAGGGAATAATCGGCACGCCTGCTGCCCGGGCTAATTTAATGCCGATTGTGTTAAATTGGGTGGGGTCGAACCGGTCTGAACGGGTAGACTGAGGAAAGATGACGACTGACATACCGTTTGCAAGCCGGTCCTTGCCATCTTCGATAACTTTTCTGAAATCGTCTTTAGGATTTGAGCGGCCGACGGTGATCGTGTTCATAGCTTTCATGATAGTACCGAAGACGGCCATATCTTCGAGGCTTTGCTTGATGACGAAGGTCATGTTTCTGCGCGGCATAATAAGGCCGGGCAGTACCATGGTTTCGAGCAGGCTCATGTGATTGCCGATAAAAACGACGGGACCGTCAACGGCGGAGATGTTATTCAAACCGCTGAAGGTCATTTTAGCGCCGCAATGTTCAAAGATGCGCACCATTTCGAAACCGAAGCCGGCATATTTTTCACGGCAGATAGTTCCGGCCTTGATGTCATGCACACAGCGGAAGACAACTTTAGCCACCTGGTAAAAACCCCACAGGCGCGAACCGAGCAGGAGCCGGTCAGCCAAGCACCGTTTAACGGAGTCGGGGGTATGATAATAATCAGTATTGAAAGCATTTTCCATAGAAAAGTATTGTACAATTTAGCGGCTGAAAACGCAAAAAAACGCATGATTATCGTTCTTTAACCACAGAATACACAGAATACACAGAATACACAGAATACACAGAAAAGAATCGGGAAGGGATGAAACGCAACGGTGCGAAGTGGCAAAAGATGTGAAGAATAGGTGGGTGATAATCTCTGATATGTGTTTGAAAGTCCTGATTATTGTCAATTATGATGTGAAACGTTATACTTTTCTAGTTATTTTGTTAAATTGATAATACCAAAATATGGAGGAATGAATGAATCGATCGTCTTCAACCCAGACATGGATAGTGAAAAGTATTGCCGTATTGCTTGCGTACAGCATCACATATGGTGTTACCGCAGCCGGCTGGAAACCGGCGGAGAATCCGTTAATGACTCGTTGGGCAAAAGATGTTAAGCCGGCAAAAGCGCATCCGGAATATCCGCGGCCGCAGATGGAGCGGAAGGAATGGCAGAATCTGAACGGGTTATGGGATTTTGAGATTATGGCGAATGATGACGGCCGGCCGCAGGAATATTCCAAAAAAATATTAGTGCCGTTCTGTGTCGAATCGGCGTTGTCGGGTGTTAAGGGAGCTATAACCGAACGGGATCGGATGTGGTACCGGCGCGAGTTCACGATACCGAGCGGATGGAAGGAAAAAAGAGTACTGCTGCATTTCGGGGCTGTAGACTGGGATACCACGGTATATGTCAACGGCAAAGAGGTTGAACGGCATAAAGGCGGGTATGATCCGTTTGTGATAGATATTACCGATGTCTTGAAAGAACAAGGTGAGCAGGAACTGGTCGTATCGGTGTGGGATCCGGGCAACCGGGGCGGCCAACCGGTTGGCAAGCAGGCATTACTGCCCGGCACGCCACCGAGCGGGATATTTTATACGCGTGTCAGCGGCATCTGGCGGACAGTCTGGCTGGAAGCGGTAGCGCAAACCTGGATCAAATCGTTCAAGGCGATACCGGATATAGACAAGGGGGAGCTGACGGTTAAGGTTGACGCAGGCGGTACAGAAGCGGACAAAGCCGTGATTTCCGCCGTAGCATTTGACGGAAAGAAAAAAATAGCTGAAGCAAGTGGTCCGGCCGGTGAGGCACTGACATTACAGATACCGGACGCGAAGTTATGGACACCGGACACACCGTTCCTGTACGACCTGACCTTGACACTGACTGACAAGGTGCCGGGTGCGAAAGATCAAGTAGGTAGTTACTTCGGCATGCGCAAAATATCTTTAGGCAAGGATGAAAGCGGGATTACGCGATTAATGCTGAACAACACATTTGTCTTTCAAGTCGGGCCTTTGGACCAGGGATATTGGCCCGACGGATTATACACGGCTCCAACAGACGAAGCGTTGAAATTCGATCTTGACATGACGAAAAAGTATGGATTCAATATGATCCGCAAGCATGTCAAGGTAGAGCCGGAGCGCTGGTATTACTGGTGTGACAAACTTGGCATTCTGGTCTGGCAGGACATGCCCAGCGGCAACAATCCGACACCGGAGCTCAAACGGAATTATGAAACTGAATTAAGCCGGATGATTTCGACATTGTACAACCATCCCTGCATCGTGATGTGGGTGCCGTTCAACGAAGGCTGGGGGCAGTTTGACACGGAACGGATCGTAGATGAAATAAAGAAGCAGGATTCGACCCGCTTGGTTGATAACGCCAGCGGCTGGGTAGACAAGAAGGTGGGAGATGTGATGGATATTCACTCCTATCCGGGACCGGCATCACCGCGGCCGGAAGAGAACAGGGCAGCAGTTTTAGGCGAATTTGGCGGTCTTGGATTTAACGCGCCGGGGCATACCTGGGCTAAAACGGGCTGGGGTTACGCGCTTCTCGATTCTGAAGAAGCATTGAATGAGCGTTATGAAGGATTGTACCGCCGCCTGCACGAATTAATCAAAAAGCCCGGTTTAAGCGCGGCGGTCTACACGCAGACAACAGATATTGAAGCGGAGAACAACGGACTGATGAGTTACGACCGGGA
>CAZCLS010000070.1:0-12320 GCA_964499565.1 uncultured bacterium | reverse complement strand
AAGGCTGCCAGGGAGGGATACATGAGTGGCGGGTGTTCCGCGCTGATGGCTCAGAAGCGGTAGAATAACTGCTGAAGGCAGTTAATGGATATGGAGTGGCGGGATTGCAGCCGGTCTCGCTGAGGCCGGATGCGTGAGCTATAATATTGGAGTAATGGAGTGGCGGGATTGTAGCCGGTCTCGCTGAGGCCGGATGCGTGAGCTGTACTATTGGAGTAATGGAGTAATGGAGTGATGGAGTGATGGGGTTTAAGAATGCGGATTGTAGAACAGGACGCAGGAATCAGTTTTGTTTTATGATGAAGAAATGGAAGCCCCAGGGCGGGAGAGCGACATACAGGCCCGGGGCGCACATTTCATTACCGTCGCGCTCATAGACGGTATCAGTAAAAACGTCATGCAGCTGCCAGGTATTGCCTGAGATATCATTCCAGGGAACATGCACGCGGGCTTGAGACGGAGTGTCGGAGAGATTCACTATAATAAGACAGCGTGAGGTTTCATTGTCCCAGCACCAGGCTGCCATGTTTTCACAGCTGTGATTGTCAGGCCAGCCTGATCGTTCGCACAGGTTCCAGGTTCCCCGCATAATACCGTTCGATTGAAGAACACCGAGTAAAATCTGATAAAATCCGAGCAATTCAAAATCCGGCATTTCAAAGGGACGACGTTCCAGAAAGACGGGAATCCGGACATGTCTGCCGGTCATCTGCCCTTCATGCACGAGCCGGGCACCGGGAATAGTCAGAGCCGTTACCGCGGCGGCCCGATGCTTACGGCCGGGAAAGGCGGCCGCGGCGCGTGGTTCATCATGATTTTCGATAAAGCGCAACAGTTTTGACTGATAGGCAATGTCCGCGCACAGGTGCAGTCGCACATCTTCGGCGGAGCCGTGAGTCAGGCGGTCGTAGAGTTGTTTATCATAGCAATAATCGAATCCCTGCTGCTGCAGTTCCCATTCCATATCCCAATACGCTTCGGCAATAAAGAGGAAACCGGGCTCTTTCTCTTTCACGGCGGGAATAACCTGGCGCCAGTATTCCTGCCCGGGAACTGTTCCGGCACGATCACCCCAGGTTTTCCGGAAGATAGAATTCATGAGCAGCATGGCCATGTCGCAGCGCACGCCGTCGCACTGCGCGGCGATAGCGATAAGGGTTTCACTGGCGATGGCGCGCAAACCGGGATGAAAAGCATTAACCTGGACTACATCAGCCCAGGCAGGAAAGTAGGGATCTTTACCGCAGGCAAAAACGGTTCTGCCGACGTTGACAAAGGAGTCCGGGTTCTGACGCAAATCGTCGGCGGTACCCTGGATAAAGAATTCGGGATCATACAAAATCCAGGGATTATCGATTGCGACATGATTGGGCACGAAATCAAGGATCAGACGTATACCTCTGCCTGCCAGGCAGTGTCGCGCGGCGGCCAGGCCTTCCGGGCCGCCTAAGCGGTGATCGACAACGTATCTGCGCACACAATAGGGGGAACCGGTATTGTCACGGGTTGTGAAATCAGGCAATGCCCGCCGGAAATCAGCGACCAGGCCTTCATTAGCCATGGAGACACGGATACCTCTGGGGCTGCGTTCCCAGACGCCCATGAACCAGACCGCGTTGAAGCCAAGGGCAGCGATTGCCTCCCATTCTTCCTCGGGGACTGTGGCGAGGGTAATGGAGCGTCCGGTTTTTATACTGAGTTCATGGAGCCAGACCCAGGTATTGATTTCATAGATAAGGGGATACTTTGCCTGGGCACTCATGCTGAAGGTTTCTTATGTTGTTTAATTGTATCAAAATCCCGAAGCGTATCAGACTTGCCGGTAGCCAAAGCGTTTTCAGGATCGAGAGTGCCATACAACTCAATTATTTTGGCAATCAGACCGGTCCAGCCGGTCTGGTGGCTGGCGCCAAGGCCGGCGCCGTTATCGGCATGGAAGTATTCGTAGAACAAGATATAATCACGCCAATTGATATCAGTTTGAAATTTGTGAGAACCTCCATACACGGGTCTTTTTCCTGATTCGTCTTTCACAAAGATCGCGGTCAGGCGTCGGCTGATTTCTCTGCTGACTTCAAAAAGGTTCATCATTTTACCCGAGCCGGTGGGACACTCGATCGTGAACGTGTCTCCGTAATAGAGATAGTAGTTCAGGAGGGCCCTGATAATGAGGGCGTTCACGGGCATCCAGACCGGGCCGCGCCAGTTGGAATTGCCGCCGAACATGGAAGTATCCGATTCAGCGGGCAAATACTGAACGGTAAAATCCTGGCCGTTCGCCGCAAAAACATAGGGGTGATCCAGATGATAGCGAGAAAGGGAACGGATACCGTAGGGACTCAAGAATTCGTTTTCATCCAGTACCCGGGAGAGAATCCGGCGGAGCCGGTCTTGATTGACCAGGGCGAGAATGGTGCGGTTATTGATGCCATAATGCTTTTTTCCGATAGCATGAATATAATCGAGAAGCTCAGGCATATGTTTAAACCGATTCTGCACGATCTCAATCGCACGGGGCACTTTTTGGCGCTGCGATTCTTCGATGACCATCGTCGCGCAGAGTGGCAGGAGACCAACCATGGAGCGGACCTTAAGCCGCTGCGCTGAACCATCAGGGAGTCTCAGGACATCGTAATAGAAGCCGTCGTCCTCGTCCCACATGCCCTCCTCTCCAAGGCGGTTCAATCCTGACGCGATCCACAGGAAATGTTCCAGAAATTTGTAGCAGAGATCTTCATACATTGGTTCATAGGCGGCGATTTCAACACTTATCTCGATCATGTTCTGGCAAAAGAGCGCCATCCAGGCCGTGCCATCGGCCTGCTCCATATAGCCGCCGGTAGGAAGGGGAGCGCTGCGGTCGAAGACGCCGATATTATCCAGACCGAGAAAGCCGCCTTCAAAGACGTTTCTGCCGAACCGGTCTTTGCGGTTGACCCACCAGGTAAAGTTCATCAGCAGCTTGGAGAAGGAGCGTTTCAGAAACTCGGTGTCACTGTCGCCGCAACGAACCGTATCGATCCAGTGCAAAAAGATAGTTGCCCAGGCATGAACGGGGGGATTGACATCGCTGAAATTCCATTCATAGGCGGGAATCTGACCGTTCGGGTGCAAATACACTTCGCTGAGCATGAGGGACAGCTGATCCTTGGCGAACTCGGGATCAACCACTGAAAGCGCGATCGTGTGGAAAGCAAGGTCCCAGGCCGCATACCAGGGATATTCCCATTTGTCCGGCATAGAGATAATATGGTCATTCACCATATGGAACCATTCCCGGTTCCGGGTTTGACGGACATGGCCGTGGAGCGGATGGGCGTTATGCTCATCGAGCCACAGGTCGGCATCGAAATAGTAATACTGTTTGGACCAGAGCATGCCAGCGAGCGCCTGGCGCATGATAGTGGCTTCATCGGTGCCAACCAATGGGGGTGTAACGCTCTGATAAAATTCATCCGCCTCGCGGATGCGCGTAGCGAATGTTTCATCAAACGATGTACCGAAGGGATTATCCAACCCTTTTGCCGATTCGACCGCGAGGCGCAGTTTGATGACAGCAGTCGCTCCGGCGTCCACGGTAAGGATGTAGTGGGCCGAGGCCTTGGTTCCGGTCTGATCCGGATTCACTGCGCTTCGGTTTCCGTGAACAACATATTCGTTGATGCCGTCTTTCACGTATGGCTGGGTATTGGGAGTGCCGAACACGCGCTCGACATTCGTTTCGTTTTCGGTGAATAGGAGGTCCGGGTTATCTTCGCAGACCAGAATATAGTCTAGCAAGGATTCACGAAAAAGGGGGTCGGTGTGATGGGCGCGGATGCTTCGGTTTTGTGCGTTTTCAATCAGGCTGAGATCAGGTTTCGAACCGCCGCCCGGCCAGGACCAGGTATTGCGAAACCAGAGCGTGGGCAGCACGTGGATGGGAGCCACTTCGGGCCCGCGATTGCAGACGCTGATCGTGATCAGGATATCACCGGGAGCAGCTTTGGCATATTCCACAAAAACATCAAAATAGCGGTCATCGTCAAAAATACCGGTGTCAAGAAGCTCGTATTCCATCTCTGTCCGAGAGCGCCTGCGGTTGGTTTCCACCAGGTCAGCATAGGGATAGGCCTGCTGGGGGTACTTGTAAAGAAACTTCATATAGGAGTGGGTAGGAGTACTGTCGAGGTAGAAGTAGTATTCCTTGACATCTTCGCCATGATTACCCTCGCTGTTCGTCAGGCCAAACAAGCGTTCTTTGAGGATCGGGTCTTTTTCGTTCCACAGGGCCAGGGCGAAGCAAAGAATCTGGTGGTCATCGCAGAACCCGGCAAGACCATCTTCTCCCCAGCGGTAGGCGCGAGAACGGGCCTGGTCATGGCTGAAATAGTTCCAGGCGTCTCCGTTATCGCTGTAGTCTTCACGCACAGTGCCCCACTGGCGTTCACTGAGATAGGGTCCCCATTTTTTCCATTGCTTTTTTTCAGGAGGGACAGAATCACGTTTGGAGTAGCAGGCATTCAGCCTGGTTTTTTCAGCGTTGATAGACTGGGTAGCCATAATAATCTCCGATGAGCCTTTGCCCGGGGTTGAGGTGGTTTATTTCTTCAGGAGTTTCTGTTTTTCCTCAGCAAGATGTCTGAGTGTGTCCTTGCTGACTTCCGGGTAGGCGAGATCCAATGAAGCCAGCGTTTCGATGATGGCAGCGGCGACCACGACACGGGTGAACCACTTGTTATCAGCCGGAACCACATACCAGGGAGCATAGTCAGTGGCGGTGTTGCGGACCATATCTTCATAGGCTTTCATATAGTCGTTCCAGAATCCGTGCTCTTTCGCATCTGCAGCGGAGAACTTCCAGTTTTTGTCAGGATTGTCGATGCGTTCGAGGAACCGGTTTTTTTGTTCCTGCTTTGAGACATGCAGGAAGAATTTACGGATGACAATACCGTTATGGGTAAGATAACGTTCGAAGGCGCGGATATCCCTGAAGCGGTCTTTCCAGATATTTTTTGTGACGAGTTCAGGCGGCAATTTCTGTTTTGCCAGGAATTCAGGATGGACACGCACGACGAGGGTTTCCTCGTAGTAGCTGCGGTTGAAGATGCCGATATTGCCGCGATTGGGCAAGGTTTTCATGCAGCGCCAGAGGTAGTCGTGGTCGAGTTCCTCGGCTGAAGGGGCTTTGAAGGAATGGACCTGGCAGCCCTGGGGGTTGACACCGGACATGACGTGTTTGATCGTGCCATCCTTGCCGGCGGCGTCCATGGCCTGGAAGATGAGCAGGACAGCCCAGCGGTCCTGGGCGTAGAGTTTGTCCTGTAGTTCAGAGAGGGTTTGAACGCCCATGGCCAGAGCTTCCTTTGAGCGCGGTTTATCTTCAGACGTAAAGGAAAGGGTGTCATCCGGATCGACATGTTTGAGTCGGAAGGCATCGCCATCAGTGACACAAAACGTTTTGGCGAGCTTACGGCATTTTCGAACGAAATCGTTACGTTTCATAGTGAAGTCCCGTTGATTCTCTGTTGAAGGTTTATAAGGGGTTGCGGATTAACCTGGATAAAGGTGGGCCGGGCGGTGCCGCTGTTGTCGAGATCGGCAATCAAACTGATAACAGCCGAAAAAGCAAGAGAAAGCGTAATAACAAGCGGCCAATTCAGTTTGCCGGAATTACCGAACAGGAAACCAACGCCGAACATGGAAAAGAGGGTGAGTGCGAAGAGGGCAGCCCACATAACAGGTGGAATGCGGTAGATCATGCCCACCGTGATACGCTGGGTTTGAATATCGAACATTTTGTTCATGGAGTCTACGAAAAGTGAAACGATGTCAGCGTTTTTCAGGTCTGCTTCCGCGAGAGCCGCCGCGTGCGCCCACATGAGTTTCTGGAGCCGTTCGGATTCCTTAATAATTAAAGCGATGTTCTCAGGATGGCGAAACATCTCGATACGAATATCGACATATTGAATCAAGAGGGCACGAACTTCCGATGCATAAGGTTCCGGAATAAGTTCGGTCCGGAGATAGGTCGTTTCAATGGCATTGACATCATTGAGCAGCAATTCCTTGCGCGCATCGAAACGGGACGTTGTAACGCCGAAGGTGAAAGCCAGGATAAAGGCCAACAGAGCCATTATACCGGCGACAACAGTATTGACTGGTCCTTCCTCGGCTTTTCCGGAACGCTTCTTCAAGAAACAGGACAGATAAAATCCGGCGCAAACTGAAAGCAGGACGACTGCGACCATTCCGGAATACGTCATCCATAAGGGAATCAACCTGATCAAATGGAATGCTTGCATGAGATAAGCTCCTTTTTCGTTAATTATTCAACACGTGTAGGATTTTATGGTAAATCTGATAAGCTCCAGAAAAATAGTTGTCATGATATTAACTGTCAAAGCACAATGTCACTTATATGTCAGCGTTCCATCCAGTGACTGAACAATTGTATCATTTGGTATTGGGCGCGTCAATAGAGGTAATTCCCCCAATTGGAAAAGGTATAAAACGGAAGAATGTCGGAGGTGTCTGACTGGTCTGACTGGTCCGACCGGTCTGATGGAAGACAGAGTATGATGAAGGCAGGATTGTATATGAATGGGTATACAGATTGAATTGAACCGGACGGTTGAAAGCCGGGACGGTCGCGATCAGCCATGGCACGCTACGCATGTATAGATTGGTATACTTCACAAAACATAACGAAATAAGAGAACTGATTTGGTAAGATATATAAACAGCTCTGAAAAATTCTAATTGTAACATGTGCAATGAGATAGTATGAAAACAACCACGTTGACAGTATTCATGAGTACTCTGGCATGGGTAATGATAACCGTAACAAGCGCTACTGCAGACCCGGCACTCCTGCCCCGGCCGAAAATTCTGAGTATGAAAGATGGCAGTATGCCCGTGACGGACAGCAGCCGGATTGTGGCGGCATCCGCCGAACTTGAACCACTGGCGGATATTCTGGGAGATGAACTATTTCTGATGACCGGGTATCGGCTGAAAACCGCCGCCGGTACCGGGCGCGCCGGAGATATCGTGCTGAGGATTAACACCAGTCTTCAGGCCGATGCCGATATCTACACGCTTGAGAATCGTGAATACGGATATACCCGTGATTATGTTCATACTATCTCTGTCAGTAACAAAGCTGTGGTTGAAGGTTTTGATTATCGGTCAGTTGCTGAAGGCACGGCAACGATCCTGCAGTTGTTGCAGCAGAAAGACGGGAGAATGGTTTTGCCGCAGGTAAAGATTAAAGACTGGCCCCATGCTGATTTCATGGGTGTGATGGTGGATGTCGGCCGGCAGTATATTACACCTGAAGCGCTGCGGCAGACGATCCAGGCCTGCCGGTTCTATAAAGTGCGCTACTTGCAGCTGCATCTCAGTGACGACCAGGGCTTCACGTTTCCGTCAGCGGCTTTTCCAAAACTCGGGACACGCAATACGGCCGCGCATGGCGGTACCGCGCCGAGGGTGTATACAAAAGAAGAATTGAAAGAGTTGGTTGCCTTTACCGACGCACGGGGAGTAACCCTGGTACCGGAACTGGAGACGCCCGGGCACAGCGGTGCGATCCGGCGGGCGATGCCGGCCTTGTTTGACGCGCCTCAAACGCCGGGAGGAGAGGCCTGGATCGGGATCATGAACATGGCCAATGACGCCATGTACCCGGCTTTGGACACGCTGGTGGGGGAGATTTGTGATGTTTTTACCAGCAGTCCCTATTTCCATATCGGCTGTGATGAAACCATTCAGCATATCTTAGCCGGATTGCCTGAGACGAAAGCGTATCTTGCAACAAACAACCTGAAGAATGTGTATGAACTTTTTTCTCAGCATATCAGGCGTATGAACGAATTTGTCGCCAAACGCGGTAAAAAAACAATCGTATGGGAAGGCGCCGCCCTTGATGACGCGATGAAGGATGATGTGATCGTAATGACCTGGTCGAGCATGTCGCGCCAGGCCGAAGCGTTCCAGAAGCGGGGATTCACGACGATTACCGTGCCCTGGACACTATCCGTGCCTTTTGAACAATGGAACATGTATATCTGTAATGGCAGTCATTTGAAAAGGAATGACCGGGTAATCGGAGCGTTGCTGCCGATGTGGGAGATGAGCACCGACGCTTTGATAGGTCGTTATTTGAAAAGCATTCCTCTCAGACAGGAACGGACATGGGGGCCGGACAATGGTTTTGATTCGCAGGAGTTCTCCAACCGTACCGCCGCGACGGAAACGCGAGTTGGCAAGCTGATTCACACAGTAACAATTAACGCGGCCGGTTTGCGGGATGCGGGGAAAGATGTGTTTGACCGGGAACTGACAATAACGCTGAGTTCGGCAATGCCAGGAGTGGATATCCGTTACACCTTAGACGGCAGCAAGCCAATCGCCGATTCGAAGAAATACACTGTGCCATTCACCCTAAGGACATCCGGCCGGGTGAGTGCGGCAGCCTTTGACGACAAAGTCAGGCAGATCGGATATGGATCTTCCGCGGCATACACCTGGTCGCGTTATGAGAAGAATCTGACGACCGGTAAACCGGTAACGGCGTCACAGACCGAAAGCACGTATATCCCTGAAAACGCCGTTGACGGTTCGGTTTTGCTCGACACAGCCTGGTGGTCGGGTCCCGCGCCGCAATGGCTGCAGATCGACCTGGAAAAAGTTTACCGGTTGAATCGTGTTGCTGTGTTTCCATTCTGGGACGGGCAGCGCTATTACCAGTACACGGTAGAGTTATCGACCGATGGCACGAACTGGACACAGGTGGTAGACATGAGCTCCAATACCACACCTGCCAAACCAGAGGGAGTTGAAAGCACATTCAAGGCGACTGAGGGGCGCTTTGTGCGGGTAAACATGTTGAAGAACAGCGCCAATCCGGGAGTGCACCTGGTGGAAGTGCGGGTGTATGCTGAGGAGTAAGGCCGTATAAAAAAGCTGCATAAACATATCTGATTCCGCTGTAGCCGGTCTCGGTGAGCCCGGGTTGCTTCTTTGGACCGGTCTCGTCCCTCGAAAACCGACCTTAGCGAGACCGGCTACAGTAGTGGTTTATTTATGGGCGGCGGGAGGGGAGTGCGGAAGAAGTCGGACGTGTCTGACTAGTCTGACTGGTCGGACATGTCTGACAAAAGATAGCGTGTGTATTTTTGGTTATGTTTGTGATAGTATTGGCTATTGTTTGATGCGTATGCATCTGGTATACTGTAAAACAATATTATAAATAAAAGAGTAGTTTTTAATTGTAAGGATTATTGAATGAAAAAGTATGCTTATAGAACAGTCGTTGCGATTATTATTGCCTTTGGTTTTAGTGCATTCGTCAAGGCGGCGGACGTCACATTTACTGCGGTGCCGCGGCCTATGCAGGTGTATCCGCGTGATGTGCAGGCTAACACGGCGATTGTGCCGGTAGCCGGTGACGTCACGTCGGCAGGATTTGACTCGATTATTCTAACAGTTTATCGTGATGCCGTGCTGTTTAATTCATCCACCCAGGCATTGAGTTATTCGGGCGGAAAAGCGGCGTTCTCGTTGAGCGCGACGATTACGGCCGAACTGGTCAATTATGATTTCGTGGTGACTCTGTCAACGGGCGGCTCACCGACCGAAGTGAAGAGGATAGAGGATGTTGTAGCGGGTGATATCATAATGGTGAACGGACAATCGAATGCTGAAGCGGCGCGCTATGCCACGACGGCCAACGGCAACCAGCACCAGTTTTTACGCTCATTCGGCACACGTGACTGGCCCTGGAATAAAACAGTAACTAATGACCTGAACTGGCGTCTGGCGGAAGGCGACCAGCTGCAGGGTCCCGCCGCGGTAGGTCAATGGCCGTTGCGGGCGGGACGCAGGTTAGTCGATACATATATGATACCGATAGCGCTGATCAACAATGCCCAGGGTGGTCAGGCGATCGGGTATTACCAGCGCAACGACAGCAAGCCGATGGACTTCAACAACAACTATGGCCTGACCCTGTTCCGCTGCTGGCAGGCGGGAGCGACCAACGCAATCCGGGCAATCCTGTGGTACCAGGGCGAGAGCGATAATAACGACGGAGCGGTGCATGAGACCGGCTTTCGCGCATTGTACAGCGACTGGATGAAAAATTACGGTCCGGTAGAGAAAGTGTATGTGTGCCAGGTGCGCGTCGGATGCGGAGTAGACTGGGACAAAGTAGACCTGCGCGACCGCCAGCGGCGGTTCGAGGATGACCCGGGCATGAGAGTCATAGCGGTATCGACGACCGGGCTCAACGCGCATGACGGCTGTCACTTTCAATATATCAACGGATATGAGCTTCTGGGCAACGAGGTGTTCAGACTGTTAGCACGCGACCTGTACGGGTCAACCGCGACTAATAATATCTCACCGCCTAATATTTCCAAAGCATTGTTTACTACAGCTGACCGCAAAGAAGTAACGGTTGTGATGCGCAAAAAGAATGACACGGTCGTGATCAACAACGGGGCCGAAGCGGATTTTATTATGGAAGGGGCGAGTGTGACACCGGTATCGGGTCGTGCTGCGAGCAACACGGTTGTGTTGACATTATCACGGCACGGGGCCGATGCGAGCGGGATATCCTATAGCGGTCATTCAGGCGCGGGTGCCTGGGTGACAAACACGATGGGAGTCGGGTTATTATGTTTTTACAACATACCGATCGAAGTCGTACCGTTCCCTCAGCCGGCGATAGCTAATGACGCCGGAGCGGCAGATATTCTGGGCACGTCAGCCATGATGCAGGGCTATGTTGTTTCGACCGGGCAGTCACCCACATCAGTGTCGCTGTATTGGGGTACGGTCGATGGCGGAACGGTCAAGGGGGCCTGGCAGTTTTCGATGGAATTGGGAGAAAAAGCGGAAGGGCCGATACAGGAGACCATCGGATCATTGCTGCCGGCGACGGCCTATTATTACCGCTACCTGGCGGTTAATACTCACAGCGAAAGCTGGGCGGATGAGAGTGCAGTATTCACGACATTGCCGGCAGTGCGGCTGAACAACAATCCCGGCGCAACCCCGATATATACTAACGCGGCGACGTTGAACGGAGAACTGCAGATTGCTTCGGCGTCTCCGACAACCGTGAGTATATACTGGGGTTTGAGTGATGGAGGAACGAACAAAACGGGTTGGGATCATGAAGAAATAGTTGGTGAAAGAAGCGCCGGGCCTTTTTCGTTATTGGTGACAGGCTTGACGCCGGCAACGAAGTATTACTACCGTTCGTTCGCAGTCAATTCCCTTGGAGAAGGATGGGCGCCGTCATCCTCATCATTTTCGACTTTGACGATGAGTGACATCTGGATCAGGGAGATGGAAATTACCCTTACCGGGTATACCAAAGGCACCACGCTGGTTAATTACCCCGTGCTGGTAGCATTGAATGAAAGCATACCGGGCTTCAGTTATTCACAGTTCGGCAAATCTGATGCGTCGGATTTACGGTTTATCGATGATGGCATGAACGAATTGAATTATGAGATCGAAACCTGGAATTTTTACGGCACGTCGTATATATGGGTGCAGGTACCGCAGTTGCAGAACGCGTCGACAAAAATAAAAGCCATCTGGGGCAACAGTACTGCGCCGATGCCCGCCTGCGCGACAAACGGAGCAACCTGGTCTGAAGGGTATGCGGGCGTATGGCACATGAATTCGACTGCCGACCTGCGCGACTCGACCGGTCACGGCTGGAACGGCACGCTGCAGGGACTAGTGACAAATTGTCAGGGGCTTGTGGGGGGAGCGTTAGACTTCACGACCAACGGTCCGACGACGCGCATGACGGTCGGGGATATCGACCTGACGACGGGAGTGACTATGATGGCGATGATCAATGTACCGGGAGTGATGTGGGAAGAGGGCGGCTGGTTTCCGGACAAATTTGTGTTCGATAAATCCGGTTCCTATACATTGCGCCGGGAAAATATCGACTGGGTTTGGCCGGAATACTGGACACCGAGCCTGTACCGGGCAGCATCGAACGGCGGATTGAACTGGGACGGCTGGTGCCAGATCGCATCGACCTATGACGGCTCGACGGGAGTAGCCCGGGCGTATCGCAACGGCGTGCTGCAAACCGGCAATATATCAACCGGCCCGGCTGAAGCGTTAGTGCAGAACAATAACAGCCTGCTGATCGGTCATCATGTAAAAGGCAAGATCGATGAAGCGCGGATATCGTATGTGCCGCGTTCAGCCGACTGGTTATGGGCCTGTTATGCCAATCACGCCAATCCGACCGGATTTTCACAGTGCAGTGATGTGCAGGTCATACCGGAACCGGCGGGGAT